>JABUSR010000208.1 GCA_021442645.1 Ruminiclostridium sp. | reverse complement strand
CAATTCTTGTCTTGTTTTAATCGGATTTCAGTATAAATAAGGATATCTATCAGATTGTCAGAATATCGACGACCGGGCGGTTGCTGGGCAGTGTATAAGAGCAGGAAAGGCTGTAAATCTATGAAGAGAAATAAAATCGCCTGTGAGTGCGGGCGTGTTACCTACGGAAAAGTCGAAGACGCTATCAAGGCAGGCGCTTCTTCCCTTGAGGATGTGCAGGAAAAGACCGGCTGTGGGAAAAACTGTGGCAAGTGCATGGATTTCCTTCCGTATCTTGTGAGGGACCTGCTTCTGGAACAGAGCACCGTTGCCGTCGATTCGGAAAAACAACTAAAAACTTACGGGGGAACTCTATGAGAAGCGGCTTGACAACATAATCCCTGTCTATGCTAACATGCGTAATAAGGGTAGTTCTGACGTTGTGGAGGTATGCCTTATGAAAAATTTAAGTCCGTTTTGTACCTGTACCAATCTTGCCTGTCCCCTTCATCCAACAAAGCATGAAAAAGGATGTGCTCCCTGCATTGCAAAGAATCACAAATTGAGGGAAGTCCCAAATTGTTTTTTCAACTTGGTAGAAGGCTCTGAGAGCAGAGACGGGGATTCCCTGTGCGATTTCGCAGCGGCAATACTAAAAAACGACAAATGACCGGTCAGATTCGTTCGTTGGTCTGAAACCCTCGATAAAAAACGAGAGCATCCCTCCAGGATGCTCTCGCATGTCTGGGAAGTATGCTGCAGCAGCCCCCTTTTCTCCCGTCCCGGCAGATATATGTACCGATAGCAATACCCCCTAATGCCGTTTGTCACTCGCATTAGGGGGTATTGTGTCGATGCTTCGTTTTTATTGGCTCGGGTCACTGTGCGCATGGCACACAGGTTTCATTTTTGATGTTCCTTGCTCTGAACGCTTCTGTTATTCTTCCCTTAGTCCTCTACCAGTTCATTTTCCAGAATCCGCAGGGCGCCGGTGGGGCAGGCCTCAGCACACTTCAGGCAGTCTACGCACTCTCTGACCACATCACTGGTAAGGAACTCAGGCTTGATGGCGGTCTCGAATCCGCGGCCCACCAGGTCGATGATTCCCTTCCCCACGACCTCGTCGCAGATGCGGACGCACTGTCCGCAGAGAATGCACTTGCCCTGGTCCCGCTCGATGGCCACCAGTCGCTTCTCCACGAAGGTGGGGTGGACCAGGCCGTCACCCCGGAGCCGCTGGATGCGCTCGGGCTTCAGCTCGTACAGGTTGGCACAGCGGATGAGCTTGCACTCCTCAAAATCATGGCAGCCGCAGTCCAGGCAGCGGGCTGCCTCAGCCCGGGCCTGGGCCTCGGAGAAGCCCAGATTTATCTCCTGGAAGTCGTGCTTGCGCTCCTCGGGGGAACGGGTGGGCATCTTTGCCCGGGGCAGCTTGCCGTAATCCCGGAATGTCTCAGGGGTGACGTTCTTCACGGAGAGGTAGGTTTTACGATAGGGAATCTCAATGCCCTTCAGGTACAGGTCCACTACCTTAGAGCAGCGGCGGGCCTCCCCGATGGCCTCAATAGCGATGGAGGCACCGTTGTTGGTCGCGTCGCCTACGGCGAACACGCCCTCCACAGAGGTCCGGTAGCTGGTCTCGTCGGCGGCAATGATACCCTTACGGTTGAGTTCCACTCCCTCGAAGCCAGCCACATTGGCCTTCTGGCCGATGGCAGCGATGACGCAGGAGACAGGCAGGATCTCAAACTTGCCGGGCACAGGCACGGGGCGGCGGCGGCCGGACTCGTCGGGCTCGCCAAGTTCCATGACCTGAAGCTTAATCTCCTTGACCTTGCCGTTTTCACCCACGATTTCGGCAGGGTTGGTCAGGAACTTGAAGACCACGCCCTCTTCCCTGGCCTCATCAATTTCGATCTGCTCAGCGGGCATTTCCTTCTCGGTGCGGCGGTAGACCACATAGACTTCCCTGGCACCCAGACGGACCGCGGTGCGGCAGGCATCCATGGCGGTGTTTCCGCCGCCCACCACGGCCACCTTATCGCCGATGCCGGGCTTCTGGCCCAGGGCCACCTGCTGCAGGAAATCGATACCGCCCATGACACCTTCCAGCTCCTCGCCGGGACAGCCCACAGGCATGCTGGACCAGGCGCCGATAGCCAGGACCACAGCGTCATATTTGGCCCGGAACTCCTCAAAGGAGGCGTCCACGCCGATGCGGTAGTTGTTCTTCATTTCCACGCCCAGGGAGGCGATCTCAGCAATCTCCTCGTCCAGGACCTTCTTGGGCAGGCGGTACTCAGGGATACCGTAGCGCAGCATACCGCCCATCTGAGGCATACCGTCCACGATTGTGACCCGGTGTCCTCTCAGGGACAGGTAGTAGGCTGCAGTGAGACCGCCGGGGCCGCCGCCGATGATACCCACCCGCTTGCCGGTGGAGGGATCTTTGCCGGGCAGATAGCCGCCGGCCTTGATAACATTATCAGCGGCAAAGTACTTCAGGTAAGAAATGGA
>JABUSR010000154.1 GCA_021442645.1 Ruminiclostridium sp. | reverse complement strand
ATGGTGTTTTTCCGGACGGCCTCAATGTATTTCTTCTGGCCCACGGTCTTGGCCTTGATGGGCTTCCCCTTGGCAGTAACACAGAGCACGTCGGCAGCCAGCGTCTGGATCTTATCCTCATTGCCCGACTTCACCAGTTGTATGATGTAGCGGATGGTCTGCTCGGTGATGGCCTCCCCCCGTCCGGACAGGTCGATGAGGGACTGGATGACCTTGGTCCCGTACATCACAGCCTCAGCCTCCCCGGAGATCTTCAGCTGGTCATCCCGACCCACCACATGGACCCCCAGTTCCTTCTCGATGAGGCGGATATTCTCATCGAAGGACCCGAAAATGGCAATGGCTTCCTCCATCCGTTCAATGCTGACTGTCTGTTCGATCATGCACGTTACTCCTTTGTGTTCGTCTGCCCGGTCTGCGGGGGGTTCTCCCCCGCCGGGTTCCGGGTCTTTAATCAATGTATTATACCATAATCCCCTCATTGGATTCCACTGTTTTGATAAAAATTCATTTGCCGCCCCAGGAGAGCCCGGGCACAGAAAATGGGCGCGAACTGCAGTTCGCGCCCATGGGGTCATTCTTTCGGTTATCGGGATGCCTTGTAAAAGTCGTGGGTAATCCGGTTCTCAATGGGTTCGTAGTGGGTCTTCTGCACCACAGCCCGGTAGGCGGGACGCATGATCCGGTTGCCTGTAATGGTCTCCTCAATCCGGTTGGCGCACCAGCCGGCGATACGGGCGGAGGCGAAGATGGGGGTGAACACGTCCTGGGGAATCCCCAGCATGGAGTAGACCATACCGGAGTACATATCCACGTTGGCGCACATGGGGGTGTTGTCCCTCTTCTTCTCCTGGATCATGGGGATGCCCAGCTCCTCGATCTTCTGGAGCAGCTGGAAGTCATCGCTGTAGCCCTTCATCTCCGCCACATTTTGGGCGTACTTCTTGATAAGGACTGCACGGGGATCCGAGATGGTATAGACCGCATGGCCCAGGCCGTAGAGCTTGCCGGATCTGTCCCCGGCCTCCTTGTTCAGGAGTTTGTTCAGGTAGTCCCGGATGGATCCGTCGTCCTTGGGGTCCACGTTCTCCTTCACATAGCGGAACATTTCCATGACCTTGGCATTGGCACCGCCGTGGAGGGGGCCCTTCAGGGAGCCCACAGCCCCGGCGATGGCGCTGTAGGTATCGGTACCGCTGGAGGACAGCGCGCGGCAGACAAAGGTGGAGTTATTGCCGCCGCCGTGCTCTGCGTGAATCATGAGCATGATGTCCAGCAGATGGGCTTCTTCTTCTGTATAGTTCTTGTTGGGGCGAACCATGCGCAGGAAATTCTCTGCCGTGGAGAGGTTCTCCTTGGGGAAGTGGATGTGCAGAGACTTGCCCTCAAAGTAGTGCTTCTTCACCATGTAGGCATTGGCCACGATGGAGGGGAAGGCCCCGATAAGGCGGATGGACTGCAGCAGCAGGTTTTCCACCGAAGTATCGTCCGGATTATCGTCGTAGGAATAGAGCACCAGGACGCTGCGGGCCAGCTTGTTCATAATGTCCTGGCTGGGGTTTTTCATGATTGTGTCTTCCGTGAAATTCCTGGGCAGGTGCTTGGCCTCGTTCATGATGTTGTTGAACCCGGCCAGCTCCTCCTTGGAGGGCAGGTGCCCCATGAGCAGCAGGAAGGCCACCTCTTCATAGCCGAAGGTCCCCGCTGCCCGGTGGGCCTCCACGATCTCATTCAGCTCGATGCCGCGGTAGTAGAGCTGCCCGGGCACGGGGACACGGATACCGTCCTCGACCACATAGCCCTGAACCGAGCCTACCTTTGTCACGCCGATGGGCACGCCGGTGCCGTCACTGTTTCTCAGACCGCGCTTGATATCGCCGCGGTAATACTCCTTATCAATGGCGTATTCCCGCTCTATATGTTGTCCAAGGGAGCCGGTATATTGCTCCAGAATCCCGTTGTCGTGCTTGGTCATTTTGCTTCCCCTTTCCGTCGGTCTTGCCTCTCTCCGGCCCCTGCCGGAGCTTTTCCTTCGTTTCACACGCAAGTTCATTATACGCCTCTTTCACGCATTATGCAAGAAAAATTTCCTGAGCGTCATTTCTTTTGGGAATACTCCACCGACAAGCCGAATCTTTTCCTGCATTTTAGGTCATCCTGCAAGAACTTTCAAAGTTCATGCTTTTCGCATTGCTTCTTTGCATGTTTGTGATATACTTAAGTTATCATAGCGTATATTTTATGCTTCTATCAATTCTGAATTTTTCCCAGAAAGGGTGTTGATATCATGATTACACTGCACTCCGGCGGCGTCTTCTGGCAGAAGGGTCAGCCCATCCCCGCCTCCGTCGCTTCCCCCGCTGACCGCGAGAAGACCATGGCCTACCAGATTTTCCGGCGCCACAACCTCCGGGAAGAAGCCGGTCACCTTCACTTGAAGTTTGACAGTCTCATCTCCCACGACATCACCTATGTGGGCATCATCCAGACTGCCAAGGCCAGCGGCCTCACCGAGTTCCCCGTCCCCTATGTGATGACCAACTGCCACAACAGCCTCTGCGCTGTGGGCGGCACCAT
>JABUSR010000281.1 GCA_021442645.1 Ruminiclostridium sp. | reverse complement strand
GACATCGTGCAGATCTTATACGGCATAGAATAAAAAATCTCGCTCAGGCCTATAGTCAGCATGCCCAGGAGGTACCAAGGCAGAAAGCTCACCTCATAGACAAAACACTGCAGTTTGTGACCGTCCATCATCTTCCGGGAGAGGGTGATGGCGTCCAACGGTTTAATCTTGGGGTTTTCCGCCACAATGTAAGGAACCATGTAATAGGAATAGCGTTTGATTACGCCGCCGATGACTGTGATGCTCCACAGAGTATGGAAGACCCATTTCAGCAGCATGGTAAGGGAGGCCTTCCGCCAGCCATTGGATGTGGCAAAGTCTGTGATGGACATGAGTCTGACTTTGTCATAGGTCCTGGACATGAGGAACAGACGCCTTGCAGCAGCAGCCAGCACATTGAAAACAAAAACCCACATAACAAACTGAACGCCCATGGATAGAATCACCTGCACGACCACACCGATGTTTTCAGATTTTGTCATGGTGCTTACAGACTTGATGACAATCATATCCAGGCGGCCGGAGGATACCATGTCAACCACCTGGGCAAGCATTCCCTTGCTGTAATCAATGCCCAGTACTTGGTGCTCGCTGCTCTCATTCTTTTCTATATCAGCTTCCTTGTCTCTCAGGTATTGGTTGATGCGGCTGGTGAGCCAGTCCCGCGTGTCCATGCGAAATCCGGTAAGTACCATGCTCTTCACCTTTTCCGTGTCCATCTGTATTCCCGGTACATCTGCGGTGTCGGTCGTTTCTGAGATTATGGCGTCCACATCCGCGACCGCTTCATCGATTGCATTCACATCAAAGGTATCACTCAGGGTAGTCCCCGGCCTGAGATTGTTAATGGACTCCGACAGTTCGGTATACTCCGTACCGAAGAAGACCATGATCACAAACAGCAGAATCAGGGGCCAATAATGCCGTTTCAGCGTCTTCCTCCCCTGTCGTTTGTGTTCCTGCCGCCGCTGTTCTTCCTCTTTTCCCGTCGTCAGCCCGGTTTTGGCTTCTTTATTCTCTTTCATCAAAAATTAACCTCCCGGAAGTATAGCACCAGTCTTCTCAGTAATCGATATCAACGACAAAAATGTCGCTGTTTGTCCCGATCCGCAGTGGCGGCCCGTAGGTGCCCGCCCCAGCAGAGACAAATGTGTGTATGCCGTAGAGTTCCCGGTATCCGTAAGGATTCTCCTCCATCAAGCGGATAAATAGATTCCCCGGAAAGATCTGCCCGTTATGCAGGTGGCCGCTGAGCACCACATCCGCCCCGGCCTGAGCCAGTTCCTGATACTCCTCCGGCTCATGGGAGGCAACAATAATCAGGCCGTCCTTACTGCAGTTCTGCAGCAGTTCTTGGGCGCTTTTTCTGTTGGCCGCAATGTCTCCCGGTTTTTCCAGGTCAGCACGGCCCACAAGGGTAATGCCGCCCGGGAAGGTAGCGGTACTGTCTTCCAGGATTGTGAAGCCGCTCTTCTCCAAAAATGTCGTCATTCTCTCGTCCCGCAGGGCCTCCTCAGCTGGGCTGATAGAAAAGCCGCAAATCAGGTCCTCACTTACATCGTGGTTTCCGTATGTTGCGTAGGTACCCAGCTTTGCCCGGATTTGCTTCAGCTCATCGATATAGACCTGAGGATCTTTCACGCTGTCATAAGAGTTGACAAAGATATCACCGACCATAACAACGATGTCCGCGTCCTGCTCGTTAATTCGCTCCACCATGTTTCTAATAGCCACAGGGCTGGAATTGGCGCCCAGGTGCAAATCGGTAGCAAAGACAACTCGAACGCTCTCCCCAATACCCTTGTCAGCGCTTACCTCATAATACTCCGGTACGATGTTCCATGCGTGAAATGTCCCGTAGGCATTCACGCAGATAGAAAAGAGAATGCCGGCACAGAACACAATTGTACAGGCCACGGCACTGCGGTCTTTTCCCTTTTTCCGCAGAAAAATCGCACGGAAAAGCTGTGCAATGATGAGAAATACCCCATAGAAGGCTACGAAGCCCAGCCAGATATTCCCCAGCTTAATAAAACTGTGTTTCAGAATACCTTCCGGAAGGACAATCTCGACCAAGGGCAGAAAAGAAAGCAGGATAAATGCGCAGAAAAATGTTACGCGAAACGCTCTTCCCGTCTTCGACCGGCTCAGATAATATCGATTCTGAATCAGAGCATAGATCAGCAGCGTCAGATAAACCAATAAAATGATTGCTATCTTCAATATACTTCTCCCCTCGGACCCATATGGCTCCCTATTGTTATATTCTACCGCACAAGAAGCCCCGTGCAGAATTCAGCGCAAAAGCTGAGAGCAAGAGGTCGGCTGCGCCCCGTGAGCACAGGCCAAAGTACGATAGTTGTCCTCCCGCTCACAGCAACCTTCCAATCATATTTTATCGCAATTTGCCAAATATACAAGCGGAGATTTTGCCCATTCTCCATTTTTCCTTTATTTGGTTCCTACCCCATCAACCTAAAATGACAGAAAAGCCCCGAACGCAAAAACGTTCGAGGCTTTTTGGAGGCGCTACCCAGACTTGAACTGGGGGTAAAGGTTTTGCAGACCTCTGCCTTAC
>JABUSR010000282.1 GCA_021442645.1 Ruminiclostridium sp. | reverse complement strand
TTTTTTAGGCAAGGGGCTTGCGGGCCGGGGCGCCAGGCATTAGAATGAACATAACCTGATAAAAGGAGAACTGCCAATGAAACTTCTCCACCTGTCAGACCTGCACATCGGCAAGCGGGTCAACGAATTTTCCATGCTGGAGGACCAGCGGTATATATTGAAAGCCCTGGGGGACCTGGCCGCCAATGAGGCGGTGGACGGGGTCCTCCTGGCGGGGGACCTGTATGATAAGCCGGTGCCTCCGGCGGAGGCGGTGACCCTGCTGGACGAGTTTTTTACCGGACTGGCCCGGGCGGGGATTCCGGTGTTTGCCATCAGCGGCAATCACGACTCCTCGGAGCGTCTGAACTTCGGCAGCCGCCTCATGGAGGGGGCCGGTATCCACATGGCGGCGGTCTATCGGGGGGCAGAGGAGCCTCTGGTCCTGGAGGACAAGCACGGCCCCCTGTATCTCTACCTGCTGCCCTACCTGAAGCCGGCTCTTCTCCGCCACGTATTTCCGGAGGCGGAGGTTACCACCTATGAGGAGACCGTGGCCTATGCCGTCAGCCGCTGGGAGATTAACCCCGACCGGCGGAATGTTCTGGTGGCACATCAGTTTGTGGTGGGCGGGGCCGTATGCGAGTCGGAGGAGCTTTCCATCGGCGGCCTGGATCAGATTGCAGCGCAGGTGTTCGAGCCCTTTGACTATGTGGCTCTGGGCCATCTCCACAGCCCCCAGAAGATTGGGCGGGAGACCCTGCGCTACTGCGGCTCCCCCTTGAAATACTCCTTCTCTGAGTGCCGGCAGGAGAAATCTGCCTGCCTGGTGGAACTGGGGGCGAAGGGAAACGTGTCTGTACGGGCCGTCCCTCTCCGGCCCCTGCGGGACCTGAGGGAGATTCGGGGAACTTACGATGAGGTGACTGCCCGGTCCTTCTACAGCGGGACCAACACCGAGGACTACCTCCATGTGATTCTCACCGATGAGGAGGATGTGCCGGAGGCCCTGGGCCGCCTGCGCACCATCTACCCCAATATCATGAAGCTGACCTATGACAATCTCCGCACCCGGAGCAGACGGGAGATCGAGGGGGCAGAGAGGCCGGAGTCCAGGTCCCCCCTGGAGCTGTTTCAGGACTTTTATCAGCTGCAGAACAACCAGCCTATGAGCGGGGAGCAGGAGGACTTCCTCCGGCTGCTTATAGAGAAAATTTGGGAGGGAGAGCGATGAGACCTATCACCTTGACCATATCGGCCTTCGGCCCCTATGGGGAAGCGGTCACAGTTGATTTCTCCCAACTGGGACAGCGGGGGATCTACCTGATTACCGGGGACACCGGGGCGGGGAAGACAAGCCTGTTTGACGCCATCACCTTCGCTCTGTACGGGGAGGCCAGCGGTGCCAACCGGGAGCCGACCATGTTTCGCAGCAGCTACGCCCAACCGGATACCCCCACCTTTGTGGCGCTGGAATTCCAGTGCGGGAGCCGGACCTATCATGTCCGGCGTAACCCGGAATATTTGCGCCCCGCCCGACGGGGAAATAAGCTGGTGACGGAAAAGGCAGACGCCCTTCTGACCTTTACGGACGGGCGCGAGCCTGTCACGGGGACACGGGATGTGACCCGGGTTGTAGGGGAAATCATCGGCCTGGACCGGGATCAGTTCGCCCGTATCGCCATGATTGCCCAGGGGGAGTTTCTGAACCTCCTGCTGGCCAAGACCGAGGAGCGGAGCAAGATTTTCCGGGAAATCTTCCACACCAGGTGCTACCAGCAGCTGCAGGACAGACTCCGGGACGAGGCCAAAAAGGAAAAGGACGCCTACGAGGCCCTCTCCGGGAGCATCCGCCAGTATATCGACAGTGTCTGCCCTCCGGAAGAGGACCGGGAGCGCTGGGAGGCTGCCGCTGCCACGGAAGACGTGCTGCCCCTGTTGGATGAGTTTCTGGAGAATGCAGGCCGGGAGCTGGCGGCCCTGTCCCTGCAGGAGGAGGCCCTTCGGAAAGAGGTGGAGGCCATGGACCGCCGCATCGGCCAGGAGGAGACCCGGGAAAAAGCCCGCCGGGACCTGGAACAGGCCCGGACCCGGTTGCCGGAGCTGACGGCCCGCCGAGAGGAACTGGCCACCCGTTGGGAACAGCTTCAGGCGGAGGAACCGGAGCGGAAACGCCTGGCGGTGGAGATTGAGACCCGCACCCGAGAACTGCCTGCCTATGAGGAGCGAGAGGCGCTGCGCCGCCAAATGGAGAGCACCGAGCGCATGCAGAGGGACACCGAGCAGGCGGTGCGCCGGGCCAAGGACCGGGGGCAGCTTCTGGAAAAGCAGCTGTCTGACCTCCGCCGGGAGCTCACCACCCTGGAGGGCCTTCCCCAGCGGGCGGAAGTCCTCCGGCGGCGGAGAGAAGATGCGGAGAACCGCGATGCTGCTCTGAAAAAGCTGGAGGACCTGCAGGACAGGTGTATCCGGCAGGAGAGAGCGCACCAAAAAGCCCTGACCCGCTACCTGACCGCTGTTGAGGAGGCAGGTGCTGCCCGGCAGACCTACACACAGATGGAGAGGGCTTTTCTGGATGGACAGGCGGGCTATCTCTCCGGATTTTTACAGGAAGGGG
>JABUSR010000055.1 GCA_021442645.1 Ruminiclostridium sp. | reverse complement strand
GGTTCCATGATTCTCCTTGTTTTGGAAATTTGAAATGGAACAGGAGTTCGTGTATAATCCTTTTGGCATGCGCCTAATCCGATTCTGCAGAGAGATAGATGCAGAGTACAAGAAAGCAATTGGAAGGAAACCGGCTTACCCGTCGACTTAAGGCGCTTGCAGCTCGGCAGGGGAGGCACCTTCCGGAAAAGTTAGGAGTTTACGATGAAAAAGTATTTTATTGCAGCTTTGCTGTGTATGGTGATGCTGATCGGCCTTGTGCCCTCGGCATTTGCCTGGAGCAACTATGATACCTGCATGGCGTCCATCCGTCAGCAAAAGCAGATCCAGGCACAGGCACACCAGACCGCAAACAACCTTCGTAATCAGGGGTACGCTGACAGCTGTGCCGGCATCCAGGCAGCAAAGAAAACCTGGGCTGCAGCCAATGCAGAAATTGCGGCCTACACGAACCTTTCCCGGTATACCTGGGATGATATCCGTATTCTGACTACCACGGTCTACCATGAGGCTGGCTGCACCACCGAGCAGCTCCGTCAGTATGTGGCACGGGTAGCGCTGAACCGAGTGGAAGACAGCCGGTTCCCCAACACGGTCTATGGCGTGATCACCCAGAGAGGCCAGTACAACACCAAGTATGCAACCATGGATGCGGCCCAGGCCATCAAGAACAAGGATGCCGCCAACGGCACCCGCAACTGGGAAACCTGTAAAAGCTCTGTTATGACGGCCATGATGGGTAAGACCGATATGCCGAAGAACGTGATCTATCAGGCAAACTTCACCCAGGGGAAAGGCCTCTGGAAGTCTGTCTACTTTAACAGCGGCTGGTTCTCCAGCACCAGCTATTTCTGCTACGGCTGATACCGTATATCCGCTATTTTCACCCCCGGGGCAGCTTGTTCCGGGGGTGCTTCTCGTCCTTGACAAAAAGTGTGGCTGGTGATACCATAATAAAACAATGGTGAGATGATTTCCTGTTTTGCATGGAGGAGAGCGGAGTCCTGTTCCTGTGCTCCCTTTGGAAGGCCGGTCGATGGAGCGTCTGATTTCCTGCGCTCGCATTGCCGGTTTTTTTGTGCCTGAGAAAGAGAGAGGAGGCGAGGGCCGTGCAACTGAACTATCTGCATGTGGTTGGTCTGGCGGCTACCATCGCACTGATCATAGGCATTGGTGTCCGCTCGGGCCGGAAGGTCCGGTCTGCGGCAGACTTTTCCAGCGGCGGCGGCCGAGCCGGTTCCTGGATCGTCTGCGGGGCCATCATGGGGACCCTGGTCAGTGGCCAGGCAACCATCGGCACGGCGCAGTTGGCCTTTTCTTATGGCATGTCGGCCTGGTGGTTCACCCTGGGCTCGGGCATCGGGTGCCTCATCCTGGCGATAGGCTATGCCGAGCCCTTCCGGCACAGCGGGTGCTCCACCCTCCTGCAGATTGTCTCGAAGGAGTACGGCCCCAGGGCGGAGTCCCTGGGCAGTATTTTCTGCTCCATCGGCATTTTTATCAGTGTGGTGGCCCAGGTGCTCTCTGCTACGGCCCTGCTCATCACCATTTTTCCCATAAACTCCATTGCGGCAGCCGTGGCTTCCATCGCCCTCATGGCCTTCTATGTGGTCTTCGGCGGCATGTGGGGCGCTGGAATGGGGGGGCTGGCCAAGCTTATCCTGCTGTATGTGACATCCATTCTGGGAGGGATCCTGGTGCTGGTCATGGCCGGCGGATTTTCCGGTCTGATGGAGTCCCTCCAGTCCCTGCTGGCAGGGACTGCCCTGGGGGCCCAGAATGGGCTTACGGACACCGCTGTAGTGCACGAGAGGTTTACCTCTCTGCTGGCCCGAGGCGCCTCTAAGGACATCGGTTCGGCCCTGTCTCTGGTGCTGGGAGTTCTGTCTACGCAGACCTATGCCCAGGCCATCTGGTCAGGGAAGACCGACCGGGTGGCGAAAAAGGGGGCACTGCTCAGCGCCTTTCTCATCCCGCCCATCGGCGTTGCCTGCATCCTCATTGGGCTGTATATGCGGGGGCACTGCATTGTAGTTGACGAGGTGCTGGCCTTGCAGGCCATGGGACAGGCAGTCCCCGAGGGCCTGATTCAAATCGAATCCACCGCCCAGGTCTTCCCGGTCTTTGTAGTCAATTTCATGCCGGCCCTGCTGGGTGGCGTTGTTCTGGGCACGCTGTTCATCACGGTGGTAGGGGGTGGCTCCGGTCTGGCCTTTGGCATGGCGTCTATCCTGGTCACGGACATTTTTACCCGTCGGTATCCTCGAATCAAAGAGTCCGGCTGGAACCTGGAGGTCACCCGAGGGACCATTATGGCGGTCCTGATACTTGCGGCCGTCGTGGCGGTCCTGGTACCCGGGGCTATGATTAATGATTTCGGATTCCTTTCCATGGGCCTTCGGGGCGCAGTGGTCTTTCTGCCCATGTGCGGCGGGCTGTGGCTCAGGGGTAAGATTGCCCCTGCCTTTGCCCTGGGGGCCATCATCGCCGGACCTGTGGCTGTGCTGGGGGGAGAACTTCTTTCCCTCCCCTTCGACTCCCTGTTCCTGGGGATGGCTGTGTGCCTGGTCATCATGGTGTGCGGCCTCGCTGCGGGAAAAC
>JABUSR010000039.1 GCA_021442645.1 Ruminiclostridium sp. | reverse complement strand
GGCCACCTTGATAAGCCCCTTGCCCATGCAGGCGGCAAATTCCTTCTTGCCCCGCTGGTCCATATAGTTCATGGGGCGGCGCAGGGCGTTGCCCTTCCGGTCCACCAGCACCAGGCCCTGCATCTGCGAGCAGAAGGAGATTCCGGCAATCTGACTTGGGGAGACATCCGTCTTCGTGAACATTTCCCGGGTGGTAAAACACAGGGCCTGCCACCACTCCGTGGTGTCCTGTTCCGCCCCGCCGTTTTCAAGCAGATACAGGTTGTAGCTGCTATAGGCGCTGGCGACCATTTTTATGTCCTTATCGATGGCAAAGATACAGGCCTTTACGCCTGAGGTGCCAAAATCGTAGGCGATTACGTAAATCATCCGTCTCACCTCTGTTCTCTTATGCCAAATGCACCTGACACGAACTTCATCAGTTCCTGGATCAGTTTTTCCTCCGAGGGTTCTTCCCCGCAGTAGAGCTCCAGCCTCTTTTTATAATAGTCACAGCTCATGGAAAACTGGATCATCATCAACAGGCAGTCCGAAAAGAAGGCAAACAGCGGGATATCCATATCCTGCCGCACAACGCCAATGCCTTTGCCCGCCTCAATCATCTTCATATATCCTTTTGCAGTGGCTGCCTCGACCTCTTCCACCAGCTGAGCTGCAAATTTTCTGCACCCGCCCGAGGTGATTTCATGGTAGAGTACGTAGTAATCGTTGTGCTCCCGGGCGTAGCGGAACAAAGTTTGGAGGATCAGTCTCATATTCTCCTCCAGGTCATCCGGCCGGAACTCGATCTGCTCAATCATCCCCCCAAGTGGCTCCACAGCATGGCGCACACAGTGCAGGAAAAAATCGTCCTTACCGTCAAAGTAGTTATACAGCACACCCACGCTGAGGCCTGCCTTTTTTGCAATGGTGGAGATGTTGGCCTTATCAAGCCCCTTCTCCGCAAATTCACTGACGCCCGCCTCCATAAGGCGGTCAAGATCCTCTTTTTCCAGCTTGCGATGCAATGCCGCTACCCCCCCTCGTGAACACTCATTCATATTCTGTATAAATTATAGCATTGTTTCCTGATTTTTCAAGATTATTCGGCAAAAATTTTTCCTCTATTTTCCTTATTTTTTCAAAATTATACTGCAATACGCCATCTTTTTCAGTTTAAAAACAAAATTTTTTATATATTAACCACATCTAATACCCCCATAACCTTCTCTTATTTGCTCCGTCCTGCAGCCCCTGCGTTTTGGGCACACCTATGGAAAAACGGATTCCCCCGGCATGCCGTCTGTGCCCTCCGGCACGCCGCTAAAGGGGCCCTATTACCCACACCTTCCGCCAGACATCCCCAGAGGTATTGCGCCGCCCCCCGTTCTTTGCTATAATTCACTTGGTAATAGGGTATCCGTATGCATGGCGATGGGACCGCCCACCGCTGTGCCTCTTCAAAACCCATGACAACAACTATGGCGAAAGGAGAACCCCCATGAAAAAACGGATCCTTGGCCTCGGCCTATCCCTGGTGATGGCACTGTCCCTCCTGCCCTTTTCGGCACTGGGTGCTGACATCACCTTCACCGATGTACCCGTGAACGCATGGTACTACAACGACGTAAAACGCTCCGTCGAGCTGAACCTGGTGAACGGCATCGGCAACAACAAGTTTGATCCCACCGGGAAACTGACCTACGGCGCGGCCGTCAAGCTGGCCGCTTGCATCCACCAGCAGAAGACCCAGGGCAGCGTGACCCTGAAGAACGGGTCCCCCTGGTATCAGTCCTATGTGGACTACTGCAAGTCCAAGGGCATCATTACCAAGGACTACAACTGGAATGCAAATGCCACCCGCGCCGGGTACATGGAGATTTTTGAGAGCGTGCTGCCGGCATCGCCCAACGATGAGATCAACTATGTTCCCTACGATTCCATCCCCGATGTGCCCGCAGACCATCCCCAGAGGTATTCCATCTATCGGCTCTACCGCCTGGGCGTCGTACAGGGCGGGGATGCTCAGTTCAACTGCAGCCCCAATTCCGATATTTCCCGCAGCGAAGTGGCCACCATCCTGGTCCGCATGATGGATCCCACCGCCCGGAAACGCTTCAACACCAGGACCCCCCTGAATATTGCGAAGGACATCCCCACCTCCGTCACCGTGACCCGAGGTCAGCCGGTCACCCTCACCACAGAGGCCTGCGGCGGCGTGACCCCCTATCAGTACGAGTGGGAGTACTGGAACAGTCGGGGCCAGTACTATTCCTTTGGCGGCCGCACCTGTTTCGGCCCCACCGTCGAATTGTATGCCACTGAGTACGGCCTGGACATGAACGGCCACTGTGTAGTCAGTTACAGTGGCTGGGAAAAGGACATCCGGGTCCAGTGCCGGGTTTTTGACTCACAGGGGTCCTATGTGACCACCTCGGCAGCCGTGCTGAAGATCACAGGCTCCGCCAGCACCACCCCGCTGACCATCTCTCAGCAGCCCAATGACTGCACGGTCACCGCAGGCAGCACAGCCTCCTTCTACGCAAGCGCGAAAAACGGGGAGAGCCCCTATACCTTCCAGTGGTATCTGGCCAACGGCACCAAGCTGACAGACGGCAACGGCTATTCCGGCAC
>JABUSR010000119.1 GCA_021442645.1 Ruminiclostridium sp. | reverse complement strand
GCCCTGGCGGCGCAGGGCAAGGTGGGCGCATTCCCGGAGGAAATGGTTTCCGGCCGGGCAGACAACGAAGAAACGGAGGATATGTACAGTGATGAAATGTAAGAAGAGGCTGGCAGGCGTACTGGCCTGTGTGATGATGGTTCTGGCCTGCCCCGTGGCGGTATTCGCCAGCGGCAGCGACGCAGAGCAGACGCCGGTGGTGACGTCGGTGAGTGAGAATACCGAGAGTGGTAATACCGTAGAGACCGGGAATACGGATGCTTCTGCTCTTACCGAGGCAGATGTGAAGAAGCTTTTGGAGCTTCTGCAGACCGGGACCGGCTCCGGCTCCGGGAAGACCACCGGCACGGTGAATGTGAGCGACGGCTCCTATCTCAACATGAGAGAAGGTGCCGGCCTGAACTACAACGTGATCATGCACCTGCTGAGGGGGCAGCGTGTGGAGGTCACCGGCACGGAGGGCGACTGGTATAAGATCACCCTTCCCGAGAACGTGGGCTATGTGTACAAGGACTACATGAACGTGGACAGCGTCAATACCGACGGAAGCGTCAATGTGACCATCGATGAGGAGACTTTTGCGAAGCTCACCGCCCTGGTTTCCGCCATGTTTTCCGAGAACGGCGGCAATTCCGGGGCATCCCTGACTCCCGACGGCAATCTTACCCTGGTGGATGATATCGGCAGCACTACCGCCGTCGGCCAGCAGTTCATCACCCTGGTCAGCAAGAACGGCAACACCTTCTATATGGTCATCGACCGCAACGACAAAGGCGAAGAAAATGTACACTTCATGAACCTGGTGGACGAGGCCGACCTGCTGGCGCTGATGGATGAGGATCAGCAGGCAGTCTATCAGAGACCCGCCACCGTAACCCCTGCCGAGGAGCAGACTGTGCCGGAGGATACCGAGAAGACCGAGGTCACCGAACCGGAGGAAACCGAAGGGAAGGAAAAGAAGAGCCTGAATCCGCTTCCTCTGCTGCTGATCGTGCTGCTGTTCGGCGGAGCCGGCGGGGCTTACTACTACCTGCAGACTAGGAAGAAGCAGGAAGCTAGTAATAAGCCTGACCCCGACGCTGATTATGACGAGGACGGGGATGACGAGGACGTGTACGAGATTCCGGAGGAGGATGACACCGAGGAGTATCTTGATGCCCTAGACGGGCATGAGGATACAGTGGACGAGGAATAAGGGCGGTGCCCAGGGGCGGCCGAAAGGTCGCCCTGATACATAGACAGTGCACTCATCTCATTCCATCATAGGATAAAATATGTTAATATACTGTCAGAAAATGAACGCATTCTATTCTTGCCCTGGTTCTTTTTACGATAGCCGTGAGTTTAATTGATAACGAGCTTGGAGTCGCCTTCTTTGCAGGTTATTTAAGCCATTTGCTAATTGACTTGTTTAATAAGAGCCCCGAACGGCTTTTTTATCCGCTGAAAAAAGAAGTCTGTTTCAAGGTGTGCTATGCTGATCGATTAGGAAATGAACTTTTCTTTTCCGTTGGTGTGGCTATTGTAACCTTGTATACCCTTTCTTTTATCATCTAATCGCTTTTATCTGTAGTGTCAAGAATTATGCGCATTGTACCTTATCAGTTACAGAAAAATACTTTTTGCCGGAAAAAGGAGCACCGAATGGTGCTCCTTTTTGCTTGATATTGCACAGCTTTCGCTGCTTTGTCCGCACTTCCTCAGCTTTCCTTCACCAGGCTTGCACAGGTAACGATGCAGTCGTTATTGATGTTCTGGTAGCGCAGGACGTGGAGGCTCAGCTTCACTGCGCTGGGCGAAGCCCCGGTGGTGAAGGTGACGGAGCCGGTACCGGAAGCGGAGAAGGACTCCATCGTGCCGGAATATCTCCCGTTAAAATCGGCGACCTTCAGGTCCACCACCGTGCCTGCAGTCTGAATATCAGCGGAGAAGGTGTAGGTGGTATAGGGCTCCAGCGTCAGGGTCTGGCTGGCGATGTCCGTATCCCGGCCGGAGGCCAGAATGGCGGTGCCGTTTTCAATCCTTGCGCTGCCGTTGAGCGTCCAGCCCTCTGCCGACGCAAAGCCGGGATTAAGCAGGAGATTTTCAGCGACCGAGGGCTCAGGCTCGTCCGGAACTTCAGGTACCTCGGGAGTCGGCTCCTCGGGGTCCGGGGTCACAGGCTCCGTGGGCAGGACTGTGCCTTCGACCAACACCACATTATCAATCGTGCAGTCGGCCGTGCAGTCCTGATAGCGCAGGACCCTGGCAAAGACCTCAATCTGATTCACGTGGGAAGCCGTGGTGAAAGTAAGCGTATAGGTACCGGACTCGGTAACGGTCTGAGAGTCCTCGGTGTAGCGACCGGCCTGGTCCTTGACGCCGAAGGTGATTTCCGCACCGGGCGTGGTCACATCGACGGACATGGTATAGGTCTTGCCGCCCTCCACGGCTACGGTCTGATCCACGGTGTCAGTATCCCCGCCGGAGGCCAGAACCGCCGCGCCGTTTTCCACGGCTGCGCTGCCGGAGAGGTCCCAGGCAGAGTCATCGTCAAAGGTGCCGTTCACGACCAGGTTGACCGGAGTTCCCGGTTCTGCCGGGGTCTCAGGCTCGCCGGGGCCGGGCTGGTCAGG
>JABUSR010000137.1 GCA_021442645.1 Ruminiclostridium sp. | reverse complement strand
CGCCCGGGGCCCCGGGCGGAGGCTGTTGTGGCCCGATTCTCCGCCTGGTCCATGGACATTTACTACTGTCATGTAATAATCCTCTGCTGGCTGCGCAGGATCCCCCGGTTCAATGTGGGGATGTCCGGGATGCTCATGCTCCTCCTGTCCACCACCCTCCTGGCCATCCTCTTTGCCGCCCTCTGGGGCCTGGTGAAAGGCAAGTTCAAGTCCGCCAGAAAACGACAGCTTGCATAAGACGAAAAACCTCAGTGCATAGTCATGCACTGAGGTTCTCTTTTTTGATGGCTTACAGATTGGTGTAGAAAATACCGGTGGCCAACTGGACCAGAATGGAGACCAGGGAGATCATCACCCAGCAGGAGAAGCCCATGGCTATGGGTTTGCCTCCCTTTTTAATCAGTTCCACCAGGTTGGTGTTCAGGCCGATGGCGCACATAGCCATGGCAATGAAGAATTTGGCCAGCCACTTCATCCAGACCACGAAGCTGTCTGCATAGAACAGGGTGAAGCCGCTCTCGGGCAGGAGGCCCACCAGGGTGGTGATGATGGAGGCCGCCACGAAGTACAGAATGAACCAGGGGAAGATACTCCTGAAGGAGAACTTGTTCTCTGCCCCGCCGGTCTTCTTGGCCTTGTGCATCCGGTAGAAGGCCAGCACCAGGGTGATGGGGATAATGGCCAGTGTCCGGGTGAGCTTCACTGTAACGGCAGAGGTCAGAATGGATCCGCAGTTATAGATTCCCTCCGCCGTGGAGGCCGCAGCGGTAACGGAAGAGGTGTCGTTCACAGCGGTACCAGCGAAGATAGCAAAGCCCTCAGAGCCCATGCCCAAGGCGTGGCCCAGGGTGGGGAAAATCAGGGCGGCCAACACATTGAAGAGAAAAATCACGGAGATAGACTGGGCAATCTCCTTGTCGTCTGCCTCGATAATGGGGGCGGTGGCGGCGATGGCCGACCCGCCGCAAATGGAGGAACCCACGCCGATGAGGGTGGCCACCTTGCTGTCCATATTCAGGGCCTTCATCATGACATAGGCCGTCACCAGAGAGACGGTGATGGTGCTGACAATGACCGGCAGGCTCTGGGTACCCACCTTGGCGATGGTTCCCAGGTTCAGGGAAAAGCCCAGGATGATGACCGCCCACTGCAGAATCTTTTTGGATGTGAACTTGATGCCGTCAGCCATGTTAGGGGCTTTGGCCAGAGTGGGACGGCACACGGTGACAATCATACCGAAAAGGATGGCAAAGACCGGTGCCCCCACTACCTCCAGACTGAGCCCCCCCAAACTGAGCCCGGCCAGCCAGGTAGAGAGGGCGGCGATGACGGCGCAGAGGCAGATGCCAATCCCTTTCTTCTTCACAAAATCCATACTGCTTCCCTCTTTTTCTGAAACGGAGTTGTTATGCTTATTCTACTACGCTGTTCCCCCCAATGCAACAACGGCGGCAACAGTTTTTCCCGGCCGGGGGCTTTTCTTTTCGTCAGGTTCCTGTATAATAACAGGCAGAATGACCGACCACAGGAGGCACACTATGCGAAAGAATTTTACTGACATCGGGTTTTTTCCCCAGCCGGTGCTCGTCATCGGCACCTACGACGCCAACGGCATCCCCAACGCCATGAACGTTGGCTGGGGTGGGATGAGCGGCGGGCGATACGTCACCATCCACATCTCCCGGAACCATAAGACCACGGACAACATCTTCCTCACGCAGGCCTTTACCATGAGCTTCGCCGACCGGGCCCACCTGGAAGAGGCGGACTACTTCGGTCTGGTCTCCGGTGCCGTGGAGAACAAGATCGAGAAGGTCGGATTCCACGCCGTGCAGAGCAAATTCGTGGACGCCCCCGTCTTTACAGAGCTCCCCCTCACCTTGGAGTGCCGAGTGGCTGAGATTGGCGAGGCCTTCGGGTCTATCCGCATCGTGGGGGAAGTGCTGAATATGAGTGCAGACGAGGCCATCCTGGGCCCCGACGGCCTGGTGGACGCCGACAAGCTCCAGGCCCTGTCCTTCGACCGGGTCCGCCGGGTCTATCGGACCCTGGGGGGCGTGGTGGGCAAAGCCTATGCTGACGGGGAGAAATTCCTCTGATCCGGACGAAGCAGTTCCCGGCAGAACACGGGCGATTTTTTGCCACTTTTCCCGGAAAGGTACCGCTTTTTCTTGCAATTTCTGAAAAATGCGATATGATAAGATGTATAGATGTGTGCGTATCAAACCTTCCGCTTTTGGCCCGCACCCTCTCTAAAGCAAGAGACTACTGATAACAGCCCATAGAACGCTCTTCTATGCGGCAGAGGAAAGGATGAAATTTATGAAACGAGTATTTGCACTGCTGTTTGCCCTGATGATGACCCTGTCCCTGGCTGCCTGCGGCGGCACCGACACCTCCGACCCCAACGCCGGGCTGTATGTCTGCACCGCCGTCTCCATGGCCGGTATGGACATGGCCGCTGATAGCCTCTTCGATGACGAGGTTACCATGGAACTGAAGGGCAATGGCAAGGGCACCATGAACCTGGAAGGCGAAGCCGGAAACTTCACGTATGTCATCGACGGCACCACCTTCTCCTTTGATATTACATCCGAGGGTGAGACTATCACCAGCACCGGCACCCTGGAAAACGGCGTCATTACCGTGGACCTGCTGGGGTCCGG
>JABUSR010000222.1 GCA_021442645.1 Ruminiclostridium sp. | reverse complement strand
CTGCGGAGGCTATTAAAACAAGCCAATTCTTGTCTTGTTTTAATCGGATTTCAGTATGACGGGAGCTCTCCCCCATATACAAAACAAAGGCCTGACCCCGGGGTATGGGGCAGGCCTTTGTCATAGATTTCTTTTTATTGAACTGAGCACAGGCTCAGGCGTGGTCCACCTGATACATATACTCCAGCAGGTCCACCGTCTTGGCGGAGTAGCCCATCTCGTTGTCATACCAGGCAACGACCTTGCAGAAGTGGTCGTTCAGAGAGATGCCGGCATTGGCATCAAAGATGGCGGTGTGGTAGTCCCCCAGGAAATCGGAGGAGACCACAGCGTCCTCGGTATAGTCCAGCACACCCTTCATGGGGCCCTCAGCAGCGGCCTTCATGGCGGCGCAGATCTGGGCGTAGGTGGCGGGGGTCTCCAGCTCAGCCGTGAGGTCCACCACGGACACGTCCAGGGTGGGGACCCGCAGAGACATACCGGTGAGCTTGCCGGACAGGTCGGGGATGACCTTGCCCACAGCCTTGGCGGCGCCGGTGGTGGAGGGGATGATATTGCCGGAAGCGGCGCGGCCGCCTCTCCAGTCCTTCTTGGAGGTGCCGTCCACAGTCTTCTGGCTGCCGGTAATGGAGTGGACGGTGGTCATAAGGCCCTCCTTGATGCCGAAAGCATCGTGAAGCACCTTGGCCACGGGAGCCAGGCAGTTGGTGGTGCAGGAGGCGTTGGACACGAAGTTCATGCTCTTATCATAGGACGCGTTGTTGACGCCCATGACAAACATGGGTGTGTCATCCTTGGAGGGTGCGGTAAGCAGGACCTTCTTGGCGCCGCCCTCCAGGTGCCCGGCCATCTTAGCGGCCGTGGTGAACTTGCCGGTGCTCTCCACAATGTACTCCGCGCCCACGGAACCCCAGGGAATCTCGTTGGGTTCCTCACAGTGGAACACGCGAATCCGGTGCCCGTTGACGATCAGATCGTCCCCTTCCCAGGTCACCTCGCCCTTGAACCGGCCATGAACACTGTCATACTTTAACAGATAAGCCATGTAGTCAGGGGTCTGGCTGTGACTGTTAATGCCTACAAACTCAATGCCGGGCCGCTCCACGCCCAGACGAAGGACCAGGCGGCCGATTCTGCCAAATCCGTTGATACCGACTTTGATACTCATGTCACCAATATCCTTTCCAGAGAATACTCTTTTCATACGGTGCGCCAAGGTCTCCCTCAGCTTGGTCGATTTCATTATACTCCTCTTTTCCTCAGGATGGAAGTGGCTGGATGGATTTTTTCCAGGAAACCCCGCCTATTTCCCACAAACTTCTTGTCATCTCCCCCCGCATTTGTTAGACTGGGTATTATTGATTTAGTACCGATACGCCCGGCCCTGCCGGGTATCCTGATTCCATTGTCTAAGGAGTTGAGGTTATGGATCCTATCACTTCCCGCCTGGAACCCATTTTCGGCAGCTTTCCCGAGGCGGTTCTCTATCTCTCCGGCGGCCAGATTGCCTATTCCAACGAGCCGGGGACGCTCCTTCTGAAGCATTGTCCGGCAGACCTGATTTACGCCATGGCCGAGCACCCCGGCGGAGCCATGGAGATTGCCCTTCCGGAAGACCTCTTCCGGGTGACCGTCTCCCCCTTTGACGGCGGTGTTGTAATGGTCCTCCGGCCCCTTCCCCCGGCAGAGGAACAGAAGCACCCCTTCTCCAACGCTGTGTATCGGATGCGGGAGTGCCTGTCCAACCTCTCTGCCATCCAGTCCCACCTGCAGCGGGAGATGAACAAAAAGGGCCTTGGCGAAGAGATGGAAAAGGACATCGCCGGCCAGAACCGTCTGGTCTTTCAGATGCTCCGGCTCACCCGCCAGGCAGAGCTCACCCAGGAACTGGACAACAAGACCTTCCCCCGGGAAGAGGGCTTTGACCTGGCTATGGTCTGCCAGGGCATGGCCGACGAGGCCGCCTGGCTGGCTGACCTGGCCGGCGTGCGGTTCACCTATTACAGCAACCTGGAGCACCTGGGCTTCCAGGCCAGCAAATCCCTGCTGACCCAGATGCTCCTGTCCCTGGTGTCCAACGGCATCCGGGCCGCCGGAAAGGACGGCCTGTGCGAAATGCGCTTCCATGCGGAAAATGGCCGGGTGGTCATCTCCCTGCGGGACAGCGGTCTTGGCATCCCGGAAGACCGTCTGGCTACCCTCTTCTCCGGGGACGCCCCGGAGGAGATCCCCCGCCCCGGCGAGGGAGCCGGGCTGGGACTGTACAACGCCCAGCGGATTGCCGCCCTCCACGGGGGTGTGCTCATCGCCCAGAGCGGCCAGGGCGGCGGGACTGCGCTGGTGGTCTCCCTGCCCATCGTGACCCCGCCCAGCGTCCCGGCCCGAAACAACCCCGGGTACGACAACCTGGGCGGGTACTCCCCGGTGCTCATTGAACTCAGCGACGTGCTCCCCTGGCAGGCCTTCGTGCCGCAGGGAAAAGACGATTGAGCCCAGGGAGAACCAAACGCCCCCGGGGTTGGGCCTGCCAAAAAGCAGATACTACGCTTAGAAGCTGAAAATGGCTTGCCGTCTGTGCATCACAGGCGGCAAGCCATCTCTCTTTATGTGGTTCCGTACGCACCGGTTTGGGTGCCAAATTCTCTGATACTCAAAAGGCGTCTCATACGAAATCGACGCCTCTG
>JABUSR010000041.1 GCA_021442645.1 Ruminiclostridium sp. | reverse complement strand
TGCAAATCACTTTCGTAAAAAATCTTTGATTTTTTGCGAAAGTCTTAGCTCCACGAGGGAGCTGGCGGCGCAGCCGCCTGAGGGAGAGATACACACACCTTTCCTCCGCCCATCAGCCTATAAATCACTTTTGGGAAAAACCTACGGTTTTTCCCAAAAGTCTTTCTTTATTCCGCCGCCTTCAGCAGCTGCTTGGTATAGGGGTGCACCGGGTGGTCGAAAATCTCGTCCACGGTGTTCTCCTCCACAATCTCCCCCTTCTGCATCACGATTACCCGGTCGCAGCACTGGTAGATCACATTCAGGTCGTGGGAGATAAACAGGTAGCTCAGGTCAAACTCCCGGCGGAGCTTCATCAGCAAATCCAGAATCTGGTCCTGGATGGTCACATCCAGGGCGGAGACGGCTTCGTCCAGAATCACCAGCCGGGGCCGCACGATGAGGGCCGTGGCGATGGACACCCGCTGCCGCTGGCCGCCGGAGAGCTGGCCGGGCTTGCGGTCGTGGAACTCCGGGCCCAGGCCCACCTCTGTCAGCATCTCCTCCGCCCGCCGCCGAATCTCGTCGGGGGGGTACTTGCCGAAGATGCGCAGGGGCTCCTCCACGATTCGCCGGATGGTGAAGGCCGGGTTCAGGGAGGAGTAGGGATCCTGAAAGACCATCTGGGGCCGCCGGGAGTGGTGGATAATCTCCCCCTTGTACTCCGTCATGCCCAGGATGGACTTGGCCAGGGTGGACTTGCCCGAGCCGGACTCGCCCACCAGGCCCAGGACCTCCCCCTGGCCGATGGTCACATTGACGTTTTTCAGCACCTGGACGGACTTGCCCTTGCTGAAGGCCGACCCGCCCTGGCGGTAGAAGCTGTTCAGGTTTCTGATCTCCAGGATAGGCTCCATGTCTTACCCTCGTTTCCGTCTGGTGGGGATGGCGGCAATCAGCCGCTTGGTGTAGTCCTGCTGGGGGTGGAAGAAGACCGTGTCGGCGTCCCCCTCCTCCACCAGTTCCCCCCGGCACATGACCGCCACCCGGGTACACAGCTTGCGCACCACGTGGAGGTCGTGGGAGATGAACAGGATGCCCGTCCCCTTTTCCCGGTTGATCTTCTTCAGCAGGTTCAGGATGCCCTCCTGAATGGTCACGTCCAGGGCGGTGGTGGGCTCGTCGCAGATGAGCAGCTTGGGCTCGGAGATGATGGCCGCTGCAATCATGGCACGCTGGAGCATGCCGCCGGAGAGCTCGTGGGGGTATTTATTATATAGTATCTCCGGGTTGGGGAGCTCGGCGTCGGCCATGGCCTGCAGGGCCTTGGCCTTCCGCTCCGCCGGAGAGAGGTTCGTGTGGATGAGGAGGGACTCCTCGATCTGGGGCCCGATGCGCATCACCGGGTCCATGGAGGTCATGGGCTCCTGGAAGACCACGCAGACCTCCTTGCCCCGCATGGCGCGGAGCTCCTCCCGGCTGGCGTGGAACAGGTCCTGCCCCCGGAAGATGATTTGCCCGGTCATCTCGGTGCGGGCGTTGCTCAGCAGGCTGGAGAGGGCCATGGCCGTCACCGTCTTGCCCGAGCCGGACTCCCCCACCAGGCCCAGGATCTCCCCCTCCTCCATGTGGAGGGAGATGCCCTTGACGGCGTCCTTGCCCGCAGGGGCGTCCCGGAAGTGGATCCGCAGATCCCGGATCTCTAATAACATGGCGGTCTTCCCCCTTTCAGGCGATGGATGAAAAAAGCGCTGGGTTCGGCCTCCGGCCGGTCAGGCCCGGCGCCGCTGCTGGAGGCCCTCGGTGAGAAGGCTCAGACCCAGAATCATCAGTACGATGGCCAGGCCCGTGAACAGGGCGTACCAGGGGGCCGTGGCCAGGTAGGTCTGGGATTCCGAAAGCATGCGGCCCAGGGAGGCGTCCGGCGGCAGCACGCCCACGCCCATATAGCTCATGCTGGCCTCCGCCAGCACGGCGTTGTTGAAGCCGATGGTGAGGATGGGCAGCAGCACCTGCACCGTGTTGGGCAGGATGTGCCGGAAGATGATGCGCAGGTGGCTGGCCCCCATGAGGCGGGCCGAGGCCACGTAGTTCAGGCTCTTCTGCTTCACCACCTCGCCCCGGACCACCCGGGAGAAGCCGGGGATGAACAGAATGCCCAGGATGATGGTGATCTGATACTTGCCCATGCCCACCACCCCGATGAGCACCAGGGCCAGCAGGATGCTGGGGAAGGCGGTGATGGCGTCGCACACCCGCATGAGGATCAGGTCGGCCGCGCCCCCGAAGTAGCCGGTGAGACAGCCGATGATGATGCCGATGATACCGCCGATGAGCACCACACACAGGGCAATGAGGAAGGTGCTGCCTGCCCCCTCCATGATTCTGGAGAGCAGGTCCCGCCCGAAGTTATCGGTCCCAAGGGGATGGGCCAGGCAGGGGGAGAGGAATTTCTCCCGGCCGGACATCTCCGTGGTGCCGTAGGGGGTCCAGACGTACCCCACCAGAATGAGCGCGGCCATCAGGCCGGAGATGACCGTGCCCCACAACAGGAAATAGTTGCGGCCTGCGGCGGTCCCGGGCTCCTTGGCCCGCTCCTTTCGCTCTTTCAGGGTGAAAATATGCACCTTCCGTCCCTCCCCTCTGTGCGGTGATACTCAAAGCTGATTAAAAACAGACATTTTTAATCAGCGCTTTTGAAGCCTCTAAG
>JABUSR010000164.1 GCA_021442645.1 Ruminiclostridium sp. | reverse complement strand
GCGGCTATGCCGGTTTTTAACAATTAGGCGAATACTGTGGCGTACAACCTATTACAGGTCATAATACATGGCGAACTCTGCAGGGGTGGGGACGCGTTCGATGGCATCCAGCTCAGCACGCTTCTTTTCCAGCCAAATCTGAATCAGCCGCTCAGGGAAGACACCACCGCGGGTCAGGTACTCGTGGTCCTGCTCCAGGGCGTCCAGCGCCTCGCCCAGGGACTTGGGCAGAGCGTCGATTTTTGCCTTCTCTTCGTCAGAGAGATCGAAGAGATTAAAGTCATAGGGGCCCCAGCCTCTCTCGTGGGGATCGATCTGGTTCTTGATGCCATCCAGTCCGGCCATCAAAATAGCGGCAAAGGCATAGTAGGGGTTGCAGGTAGCGTCTGGGTTACGGAGCTCGAATCGCTTGTTCTTGGGAGCCTTGGCATAGGCAGGAATGCGGACCACAGCGCTGCGGTTTGCCATAGCATATCCAATAGTCACAGGTGCCTCAAAACCGGGCACCAGTCTCTTATAGGAGTTGGTAGAGGGGTTGGTGATAGCGCAAAGGGAGCCAGCGTGGGACAGCATACCGCCGATAAACCACAGGGCGGGCTTGCTGAGCTGAGCATAGCCTTCCTCATCATAAAAGATGGGCTGTCCATCCTTGAACAGATGCATATGAACGTGCATGCCGCTGCCAGCCTCTCCGGCTACGGGCTTGGGCATGAATGTGGCAGTACGGCCCTCCTGAGCTGCTGCGTTCTTGATAATATACTTGGCAACCATGGTGTTATCGGCCATCTGAGTCATCTCGCCCAGCTCGACCTCCACTTCCAGCTGGCCGCAGCCGCCAACCTCAGTGTGGTGATACTTAACCTTTACGCCCCACTCCTCCATCATCAGGCAGATGCGGTTGCGGAGGTCCTGGTTCACATCCAGGGGAAGGCTCGTGTGATAGCCGGCCTTATGGCGGACCTGGTAGCCGTTGTTGTCGCTGGACCACTCTGCCTGGCAGGCGCCGATTTCAAACCCGGAACTCTGAGGCTCCGTGGAGTAGGCCACGTCGTCAAAGATGTAGAACTCATATTCTGGGCCGACAATCATCTCATCGGCAATACCCTCTTCCTGCATGTAAGCAATAGCGCGTTTGGCCACGTTGCGGGGATACTGATCAAAGGGACGGTTGGCGGGGCGATCAATAATCATCACGTCGCCAATCATGGTCAGCGTGGGGACCTCAGCAAAGGGGTCAATGGTGGCAGAATCCAAGTCAGGAACGAAGACCATGTCGCTGCTCTCCACAGGGGCATAGCCGTAGTTCGATCCGTCAAAGCCGATGCCGTATTCCATCGTGTCCTCGTTCAGGCGCCCGACGGGAATACTCAGGTGACGCCATCTGCCGTCGATGTCAGTCATCTTAAAGTCAACAATCTTAATTTCTTTCTCTTCGCACAGGCTTAAAATATCCTGCAATGTCTTTTTCATGCTTGGGTCCTCCTTTATTTTTGAAACGCAGCCAGAGATTCAAAACCGTTTCATTGCATACTATTTACCCTATCCAAAGATACCCATTTTTTCCCTTACTGTCAATATCATATGAAATATTTTTGCGTGAAAATACGCCCCAAATATCGATGAGTAGGAATTTTTATCTCAGCAATGCTCTGGCTGGCTTTATGGAATCTATTCCGACCTAGGTAAGCCTAGAACAGAAATCGGGCCCTATACTCCCCTACTCTGACGTGAAAAATTTCGTTGACGACGTACAGGATTTTGTGTATACTAACATGGTACTTTTTCATACATTTGGAGACGTATCGAAGTGGTCATAACGGGGCTGACTCGAAATCAGTTTGCGGGCAACCGCACGTGGGTTCGAATCCCACCGTCTCCGCCAAAGCGAAGACCTTCACCATTGGTGGAGGCCTTCGCTTTGAGTATGGCTGTGTTACGATGTTGCGTCGTTACAACGATTATTTGCTTTTAAAGAAACATTACGCTATAATTTATCATAAATTCAAAATTGGAGGCAAACCATGGCAAATAAAAAGGAACGCAAACTCACTGAGAAAGAAAAGCTTCGCACGGAAAAGATTGACACCTTGACAAAGGAATTAGAGTCTCAAGGTTATGTGCGTAAGGATCAGATCATATCCATGACCTATGCAAGCGGTATGGGCGTCGTCTATTTCCTTGTTGCTTGTGTCCTATTTGGTGCCCTTTTCGTTCTGAAAAACGGACTCGCTTTCCAATGGAATATGCCTTTCCTGGTGTTTCTAATCATTGAATTGGTGCTTATCTTTGTACACGAGGCGATTCACGGGGTTACCTGGGCTATCTTTGCACCGAGTCACTTCAAGGTGATTGAATTCGGCTTCATGTTGGACAAACTCGCACCGTACTGTTACTGCGGGGAACAGCTGAAAAAGCATGCGTATCTCCTTGGTTCTGTAATGCCTACCTTGATCCTTGGCGTCATTCCGTGTATCGCAGCTATTTTCATCAACTCCTTTCCTCTCCTTCTCATCGGCCTGTTCAATATCCTGGGTGGAGGCGGTGACCTCACCATTGATTTCAAGATACTCACCTATAAGACAGATGCTTCGGAGCAGGTTATTATGGACCATCCGAACGAGTGCGGTCTCATCTTTTTTGAAAAATGATATAACAAGGGCGGTGCTTCTTTCGAAGCACCGCCCTTGTTATATCATCACTAACATAAAA
>JABUSR010000226.1 GCA_021442645.1 Ruminiclostridium sp. | reverse complement strand
GGCGGCGGGCAGGAGAGCTTCGCCGACGATTCCCCCGGGGTGGAGGAAGAGATTATTACCTTTGATCCCATCCCTGCGGAGTATGACCCGGAGTAAACGCAAGGGATGGCGCCAAATCCAAAGGGAGCGTTTGTCTCTGAACAAAGAGCCGACGCCGTGCGGCCCAGTCTAGTAAATGAACAGCCCTGACCAACATAGGTCGGGGCTGTTTTGCGCCTATAAGCCCAAAATCGACGAAAACACCAGGGAAATCGTAGGAATTTTTTGTAAGGTATTTATCTTTTCCATTGAAGATTGCCTTGAGACCTGCTATAATATACCGTAGGAAATTCTAAGAAAATCCTTTGATAGTAAGCTGAGGACGAGTTTATGCTCTTCGACGATTCTATTTTTTTAGACTTAGACGCCTTCGATGACCTCATGGCGGACACCGAGCAGAACAGAATCTGCTGGATGTACCATGATGTCCTTTCGGATACGAGAATTGCGCGGATGTTTGCCGCCTATGCAGGGCATGAAACACCCGCGGGCGAAGCATGGACTACAATGGCCTGGGTGGCTGCCGGACGGCAGGAAAAGAGCTTTTACCTTTTATTTAAATGGTATGAGGACTTCTACGGCCCCCCGGAGCAAGGGGACCTCTACTATGTGGAGGGGGACCAGGGGTCCGACGGCGAAATGCTGGTCCGGCTGATGAATATGGACAGCATGTTGGGCCAGCGGAGCCATGAGCTATGCAGCAGTCTTTGGAATAAAATCAGTGACAATGCTATCTATTTCTTCGGGGAGAGCAACTTTGAGACCAAAGCCATCGACCGGATCCTGCAGTTGTTGGACGATAATCCCGGCCGGGAACTGGAAGCCTTTGACTGGCATCTGGGCAAGTGCAGCGACGGGGAGAAGGCCGTTCAATGCGATACCATCGCTGCCTATTTCTGCGGGGTACAGTCAGTGCAGGAATTGGTCTACAATATCGTAGCTACCGACAGCGGAGAGCTCAGCGTCCGCGACCTCCACACCCGGGATTTCCTTTCTCTCCTGAACCATCTGTCGGCTTCCAGTGACGTGAAACGCCTTCCGGAACTGACGGGGACATTTCAGGACCTGGCTGATGAGTTCTGCGGAGATGGGGTGCGGTCCCTGGAGATCACCCGGGTCATGGCTCGGAGTATGATGAACCTTACGGAGAACGGCGTCATTCCCTGGATCCGTCTGGATGGGCAGGGCAGACGGAAGCTCCTGAGGGAACTCTACTGCAGCTGTGATCCCAGAAGAGCCTGGGATGTGGTCCACCGCTGGCAGGGAGATTTATTCTATACGGTGTTCCAGCGCCCGCCCATCCGTGGACTCCGCCGGGGGGTATATCTGGTGAGCCGATTTGAAGATCAGCGGGGTATGGACATCACGGACATGTTCTGGATCGAGCATATGTCCAAGGGTGTGGTCCACATGTGCAAGGGGGAATCCTTTGCTGAATTATTGGACCTGCTTCTGACGCAAGATGTCCAGGAAATCACCCTTCATGGCGGCCGACGCCGGGGAGAGGATGCGCCTGTGGTCTATGCTGAACTGCTGAAGGAAGCATACCAGCGGATGGAAATGGGAGAGCTTCGTTCCCAGGGACTCGGCCGAGAAAAGATATATTGAGACTACTATGAAAGGAGGCCCGGAGACTGGCCTCCTTTCCCACAGATGACGGAAAGGAGATATCAGGATGGAACTTGTGAAACTGCAGATTGAGGAAGAAATTGCCATTGTAACCATCGACCGGGTTAAGAGTATGAACGCCCTGAACAACCAGGTCTATGAGGAGATCATCGCCCACCTGGAGGCCATCCGGGCCAATGATGCGGTGAAAGTTGTCATCCTCACCGGCGCAGGGGAGAAGGCCTTTGCGGCGGGAGCAGATATTGTTCAGATGGTTGGGCAGAACGCCATGGAGGGCCGTCACCTTGCCTGGCTCTGCCACAGGGCCGCTGAACTTCTGGAGACTATGCGACAGGTGACCATAGCTGCGGTAAACGGGTACGCCCTGGGCGGTGGGTGTGAGCTCACGCTGGCCTGTGATATCCGTGTGGCGGCGGAAAACGCCCGGTTCGCTCTGCCTGAGGTGGGGCTGGGCATCATTCCGGGCGGCGGCGGGACCCAGCGCCTCAGCCGGATCATTGGCATAGGACGGGCCAAGGAACTAATCTTTACCTGCGATCAGATCGATGCACAGGAGGCCTATCGCATGGGCCTGGCTAACCATGTGGTCCCCCAGGCGGAGCTGATGGACTACTGCCGTGCCATGGGCAAAAAAATCGCATCCAAGGCCAGCTATGCTGTGTCTGTGGCCAAGGCGTCCATCAATAACAGCGAGAACGTTGACCTGCCCAGCGGCTGCGCCAGGGAACAGGATCTGCTGGGCCTGCTCTTCGCTACTCATGACAAGGGGGAGGGCATGAAAGCCTTCCTGGAGCGCCGGAAACCGGAATTTACGGACTTCTGATGGGAATCAACTTTTTCGTCAAAATATCCATATCTAATTTGACCAATCTAAAAAGTGTTGAAATACTTGAGAAATCTGAGAAAAATCGGCCAAACTGCAAAAGTTTGGCCGATTTTTTTGTACAAAAAGACAGTTCGGAGGATAAAAAATGACAAAATGGTTACAAAATAAGACGAATAGATAACAAATAAAACAAAAACGGGCAACAATTGAAAACAAAAATTTGTTTGGAAGTAACAAAGCTCCTT
>JABUSR010000068.1 GCA_021442645.1 Ruminiclostridium sp. | reverse complement strand
GTATGAGGGGGCAGAATATCGCACCGATGGCGGTGATCTTTGGGAGATAACAGAATACGGCGGTAAGCTCTTTGTCACCCTCATGACCCGCAAGGGGGCCATGGTGTTCACCGGCCAGTACGACTCCACCGCCGGCCAGTGGGCCTGGGAAGAATTTGCCGGCGAACAAAATTCCAACTATGACCCCGGCTTTGGCAATGTGGACAATTACACACTATCTCCCTTCCGGTTTAACGGCGACCTCTATTTCATCAGTTTTTCCAACGTGATGGATGCCCTCACCGATAGTTTTGCCGGCCTGACCGACACCCTCAGCAGCGGCGACATCAACACCTACTTTGACAGCCTGAAGCTCATGGACAGAGTCCTGGACAACGAGACCTCTGTGTTCCGCCTGACAAAGGACGGCAAGCTGCAGATGGTAGTGGGTGACAAGGACAAGTGCTCGGATAATATAGAGTATGTGGCCAAGGAACAGGCCGGCTTCAACCCCGATGACTACAGCACCACCACCTACAACTGGCGTGCCGCCGTCTACAACGGCAAACTCTACATTGGCACCTTTGACGCCTACTCTAATTATAAGTACCTCACCAAGCTGACCAACGGCGACCTGCTGAATATGAACAGCAGCGAGTTCCGCCAGCAGCTTGACTACATCCTGGACTTCCTGGGAACTGTTGTGCAAAACAAAACCCAGACATTTGGGATTAATCTGGAAACTATGAACGACCCCGCCCAAATGGCCGCCGCCTACTACTCCGGCGTCCAAATCACTAAGTTCCCCACTATTGAAAAGCCCTCTGACCTTCTCCTCCTGGCTCTTCGCGAAGTACTGGTAAGCATCCAGCAGAATATGGATAAGCAGGCGACCACGCAATTCCTCTCCAACCTCCTCCTGTCGGTCCCGAAGATGGCAAATACCCTTGATGTCCTCTCCAATTGCCTAGATATTCTTCTGAAGCAGTGTAAAGACAGCAGCACCCGGGCCGCCATCGAAGAGGTAAAGAATGCGGTGGATTCCATTGCCGATCTCCTCGGCAGCATTGACGAGGACGGTATCGAACGATATGTCCGCATCTCTGATACCCTCGCCGCCAACAACAGCCCTGGCTTTGAGCTCTACTGCACCTCTGACGGCATCAACTATCAGACTGTGACCCTGGACGGCTTTAACGATGAGTACAACTACGGCTGCAGGACCCTTCTTCCCGTAGACGACGGTCTGTTGTTGGGTACCGCCAACCCCTTCTTCGGCGCACAGCTCTGGAAGATCACCGAGACCCAGGCTCCTCCTGCCAGCGAAGACACAGAAACACCCGGTGAGTCTGACACTGACGCAGAAGATGGCTCCGAAAGCGGCGATTCAGGCATGGACAGCAATGTCACCCCCATCAAGCGCTTCACTATTAATGCTTCTGCCGGAACGGGTGGTAGTATCTCCCCCGAAGGCAGCATTCTTGTCCGCGAGGGCTCTCGCCAGACCTTCACCATTCGGGCCGAAGACGGCTATGAAATCGCTGATGTCATCGTTGACGGCGCCAGTTTCGGTTCCGTGACCTCCTATACCTTCCAAAATGTTAAGGGCAGACATACGATTTCGGCCACTTTTGAAAAGGCCAAGCCCGTTGTCGAACCGGCAACGGTTCCCTTTACCGACGTCCATAAAGGCGAGTGGTTCTATGATGATGTGTGCTACGTCTATGACAAGGACCTAATGAATGGCGTGACCGACGACAGATTTGACCCCAACGGCACCACCAGCCGCTCCATGCTGGTCACCGTCCTCTGGCGGCTTGCAGGCCAGCCCATGGTCAACTATTCACTTCCCTTCACCGATGTGAAGGATGGCCAGTGGTACACCGAAGCCATCCGCTGGGCCGCCAGCGAGGGCATCGTCAAAGGCTGCAGCCCGACGAAATTCGGTGTGCACGACAAAATCACCCGTGAGCAGGTTGCAACTATGCTCTACCGCTATGAGCAGGAAATTAACGCCGGCGGTTTTTCCGGTGGTTGGTCCTTCCCGTTGAACTTCACAGATTCCGGAACGATTAGCGACTGGGCCCTGGAAGCCATGAGCTGGTGTGTCATGAAGGGTATCATGAACGGCAATGGGGCCGGCGCTCTGGCCCCCCAGGACGCTTCCTCCCGCGCACAGATGGCAGCTATGCTCCACCGATTCTGTGAGCTTTGATTGACCGAATATTCTATTATGTAAAAAGCAGAGGGCCATACGGCCCTCTGCTTTTTCCCTCTGCTTTTTACTGTAGGAAAACCTCGCAGGTCTTTCAAATACAAAGCCGTTGCCGCTACGGCGGAAAGCTTTGCAATGCTTTGAGATATGCTGAACCCGGAGGGCCAACCAATCCTCCGGGTTGTTTTACTCAGTGTATTCTATTGTCAGTTCTCCGTCCCCGACTTTCCCGGAACGGAGAGGAAAGCCACCATGCCGATAATCAGACCCATACCCAGGAAATCCTGGGACACCAGGGGGGTCTTCAGCCAAACGCAGGTAAGGATACCTGCCGTCACCAGTTCCGCACATGAGAGGAGCGAGGTCTTCACCGGACCGATATCCTTCACCCCCTGCAAATACAGAGTGAAGGCCGCTGCCGTACCCACCACCGCAATGAGGAGGACCCCTAGAAGGACCTCCAAATCCAGGTCCACCGGAATGGTCCAGAACCTGGCAAAGAAAAACAGAAATACGCCGCCGACCAGCATACCCCAGCCCGTAACGGTAGGGCTATCATAAATGGTCAGAAG
>JABUSR010000022.1 GCA_021442645.1 Ruminiclostridium sp. | reverse complement strand
CCCTCTGACGAGGGAGCTGTCAAAAATTCCCAATTTTTGACTGAGGGAGAGAGAAGATATCCTTTCCTCCTCCCCACAGCCTTCACATCGAATGCCTCGCAGCGTTCCCCGCCGGGGCAGTCGTCACAGGGCCTATTCTTTCACGATAGCCACATTTTTCCCGCTGAACGCGACCCCGTATTTTACAGCGGTTTTCACGCCGCGGGAGCGCAGCTCCGCATCATACTGCTTCCTGTTGATCTGGCTGATCCCCTCAGCGGCAAGCTCGTTCAGCTGCTCCGGCTGACAGTCTTTCCTGTGTTTTATTTCGATGAGGATGCCGGGCAGGACCGGGCCCTTCGGCATCAACTGAATATCGAACCTGCCCGCCCCGGATTCCCGGTTGGAGCGCAGCTCGTACTTGTCACGCAGGATAGCACACAGCCCGAGGACAAGCATATGATAGGCGTTTTCGTTTACCAGGTCAAAACTGCTGACGCTTTCCAGCAGGAACCGATGGATATGCTTCTGCAGGGCCCCTGCGTCCCCAAGGTACAGAGCCTCCTGCAGAGATACCGATACCGCCTGGGGTACGAACCTGCTCAGCTTTCCCAGCACTTCTTTTTTGTAGACATAGGCGATTTCCCGGTTTGGAAGGGACACCCTGCCGATGAAATCGCCGCCGGGGGACATGGCAACCTTTGCCAGCTTCAGGTAGCCGGCAACAAGCAGAAAACTGTAGATGGTGGAGGGGTTCTTTCTGATCTCCGGGTAGATCACATTCGTGTCGATGAGGGTCGTGATCTCCTCCCCCTGCAGCATGGCGTTCAGCTGGTCGTAAATTTCCTCCCCTGCCTGCTCCAGGATGTCCCCGATGATGGTATTGCTGCCGGTATTCTCCCAGAAGGGGCTCGGCTTACAGTCGTTGCTGAAGTAGTTGATGACAGACCAGGGATTAAAGATCTCTGTCTCGCCGAAGCGATAGCCGTCATACCAGTCGCAGAGCTCGGGAAGCGCGTCCTCTGCCCGGTAGTATTGTGCCATCTGCCTCACTTCATCCTCTGTAAACCCAAAATACTGGCTGAAGCTGTTGTCAAGAACAGAGTAGATCTTCAGGTTATTGAGTCCGCTGAAAATGCTCTCCTTCGCCACCCGGAGAATGCCGGTGAGGAAGCCGTAGGTCAGATGGTCGTTATCCTTAAACGCACCGGAAAACAGATTGCGCATAAAGTCAACGGTATCCTCGTAAAAGCCCTTGGCATACCCCTGCTGGATCGGTGTGTCATACTCATCTATCATGACCACCGGGGCAACGCCGTAGTGCTCGTGAAGCATCTGCGTCAGCTCTCTGAGGGAGGTATCCAGCTGGTTCCGGTCTGCCGTGCCGTCCACGATCCGTTCGTAATAATCCCGGTTCAGAATGCGGGGGCTCGTTTTCAGGGCCCCGTGCCGCCGGTACTCGGAGGTAATCAGCTGGGCGATGTGTTCCAGGGTCTGCGCCCAATTGTTTTTCTTTGCGTCCTTAAAACTGAGATATACCACCGGGTACCTGCCCTGGGCCGCCTGATAGGCTGCGCCCTGCTGCCAGATCAGCTTATCCTGAAAATACACGGAGGTGTCTTCGTCGGTCAGCTCAAAAAAGGTTCGGAGCATATCCATGGTGAGGGTTTTGCCGAAACGACGGGGACGCGTGAACAAGGCCACCTTCGGCCGCTCATCCAGAAAGTCCCGGATCATCATGGTCTTGTCAATATAATAGTAGTTGCTGCAGGCGTCTTTATAGCTGGATACGCCCACAGGCAGGGGTCTGCGGGGGGCGGCACCGCTTTGGTTCACCCCGGCCACGCTCTTTTTTCCCCATTCCGGCTTCTGCGCCTGTTGGGGGATCAACCAGCTTCCATTCCTTTTTATGGCCCCCTCAATTCTGCCCTGGCGGCAATAGCGGGTGACCTGGGATGTCTTCACCCCCCAAAGCCTTGCCGTTTCGTTTACGGTACGATACTCGCCCATAGAATAACCCCCTGCTGTACGGATGACTCTATTATAGCGCACAGAAACAACAATTACAACAAGTAAAACAACAATTACGGAAACAAAAGAACAAAACGGCATAATTGTTCTTTTTAAAAACAACAATTTAGCGCAGAAAACAACAAAGCCAGGGGCAGCCGACATAGTCGGGCCCCTGACAACCGCTCAGATCCTCCAGAATCCGCACCCCTTTCGCCCTTCACCGGGCGCCGTTCCACACTGTAAAAAATTCCCAATTTTGACTAAGGGAGAGATACCCCCACCGAAAGGCTCCCCATAGCCTCCCTTACCGCTCTGTCAATATAGGTACAAACCCCGCCGAAGTTTCGGTCAATTTCCAGGTTCGAAATACGAAGTACTTTGATATTCATCGCTTCCAGTTCCGCTGTACGGAGCCGGTCCTTTTCCGCCTGTTCGGGGGTATAATGCCCACCCCCGTCCAGTTCAACGATCAGGCGGGCCTTTGCACAATAAAAATCCGGGATGTACATTCCCACCGCTTTCTGCCGTTGGAACCGGATGGGGTACTCCCGTAGGAATTCATACCAGAGCTTTCGCTCCCAGGGTGTCATGTTTTTTCGCAGAAATCTGGCAAAAGGGATGTTCTTCTTGTCGTAGGGCTTCATGCTCTCCCCTCCGTGCCTTTGTGGTAGCCGGGGCCGTACTTCCTACGACCCACAGCCCATTTTGCCCGCCCACGTCGGCCGCCCCCATCTGACGAGGGGGGTGGCAAAATCGAAGATTTTGACGGGGGGAGAG
>JABUSR010000256.1 GCA_021442645.1 Ruminiclostridium sp. | reverse complement strand
TCAGCTCGTCGATGGTGGTTTCGCCGTTTTCGGCAATCCATTCAGTAGGTGCGCAGTAGCCGATGGTTCCGGTGGACTGTCCCTGCCCGATGCCGATGCTGATGCTGCCGGAGAGATAATCGCCCGCATCCGTTTTGGCGTTCGTGTATTTGGGCTTGATGAAGGACCCGTACTGATAGGATGCGCGTCGGCCCATGGCATTGCCCACATAGACATTTTCGCTGGTGGCGGCCTCATCAAAGCCCTGCGGCACGACAATCCCGGCCGCACCTGTGTTTGGGAAGTACCCGCTGACAGCTTTCATGCCGCCGTAGTGATCCACATGGGAATGGCTGATGATGATGCCGTAGATGTTCCCCTTCAGCGTATAGCCCGGAACGGTCTTCTGAAGGAAGTCCTGGAACAGCTCAAGGGCAGCCTCTGTGCATTCCTGACTCATGAGGGTGTCCATCACGAGCCAGTGGTCGCCGGAGGAGAGACTGCTGCTTGTGAGGTTGTTGCTCTTGACGAAGGATATGTTTGCCATGTCATATCCACGCACCTGATAGATTTTGCCGGGAAGCACCTCGAACACGCCGCTCAGCACATTGTTGGTTCCGTTGTTCCACAGCGTGGGGTGGACACGGAGTGCGTCGTTGTTAGTGAAATCCTTGGAGGTGCCCGCCGCGCCGTACCTGGATGACAGGAACGCGTACTTCGTCTGATCCCAGACAACCTTGTCGCTGTCATTGCCGGCGATGATCGTCGGGTACGCGCCGTTCGGACTGCAGCACGGACATTGCCCGCGGGTGGCGTTGCCGTATTCCTGCATGTAAGCCGTCTTAAAACCGGCTCCGTTGGGGGTCAGCACACCGGCGCGGAGCCCTTCCGCCTTGTTCTTGCGTTCTGTTACCTTGTCAGCAGGCAACGGAACACCGATGTTAGTTTCGTTTCCCATAATGTCTCCTTTCCTGAAATTTTAATTCGTCCCTTTATCAGTTTTTCCTTTCGCCCCCTCTTGGATTCGACAGTTCCCCCTCAAAACGCAAAAAGAGCCCCTGCCACAAGCCCGTGTGGGGCTGCGGAAAAGGCTCTTTCTTTAGCGGCAAAAACGGGCAGACTTGTCCTGTCTGTCTGTCTGAGGGTGAAGCAGCTCTTCATGGTTGTCAAGTCCTTTTCGTCATATTCCTGACTTTCCACACATAGTATAGCATACAACCCCCAGTTTTGTCACCAATTCCGGGCAGAAATTTTTCATTTTTTCTTATTATTTCACATTTTTCAGAGGGATAAAGGAGACTATGCCGGATAAAAATGGAAAATTTCCGCTTTTACGGGAGTCTCTCTTGACAGTATACTTCTTTAGACGTATACTGTCACAAAGTACGTCTTTAGAAGTACGGAGGTGCAAGGAATGATTCTCTATCACGGTTCCCCCACCATCGTTGAGAAACCGACCCACGGAAAAGGCAAGGCCTACAATGATTACGGGCCCGGCTTCTATTGCACAGAGCATATAGACCTTGCAAAGGAATGGGCCTGCACGGAGGGCACAGACGGCTACGCCAACCGGTACGAATTGGACCTGACCGGCCTGACGGTCCTGCATATGACCACAGGGGAATACAGCATTCTGAACTGGCTTGCAATCCTGATGGAGAACAGGATCGGGCGCCTGTCCAGCCCCGTGGCAAAGAGAGGCAGAGAATACCTTCTTCAGAACTTCCTGCCGGACTATAAGGACTACGATGTGATTATCGGCTACCGGGCGGATGACTCCTACTTCTCCTTTGCCAGGGCCTTTGTGGAGAATGGCATTTCCCTGGGGCAGCTGGGGCGGGCGATGCACCTGGGCAAACTGGGGGAACAGGTGGTGCTGAAATCAAAAAAGGCATTTGATGCCATTCGCTTTTTAGGCTACGAGCAGGCAGATAACACCATATACTACGCCAGGCGAACGGCCAGGGACGCGGGGGCCCGCAGGGCCTACGACAGGGAACTTGAAAAGGAGGACCTGGAGGGCGTCTATATGCGGGACCTGATTCGAGAGGGGATGAAACAGGATGACCCACGCTTACGATGAAACCTACCTTGACCTGGCCATGAGGAACCTGGGCGAGGCTTTTGACTACGCTGCAAACGCCTGCGGCATCCCCCCCGATGGGTTTGCAGCGCTGTTTTTGTCCGGGGGAACTGCAGAACAGTTTCAGAAGGGCAACCCGAAGTTTCTGGTGGGCCTCTCCGGGACGGAGCTCGCCATGGAGATCCTTGAAAAAAGCGGTTTGTCCCTTTCCTTCCCGGAACCGCAAACCGCATACGACGATTCCCCGGAATACTGGTGCGGCTGGATTCTGGCCTATTACCAGTGGAAGAGCGGCAGGCGCTTCAAGGATATTCTGGCCGCCATCCCCATGAGGGAGATTGAAAAGCTCTACGGCACCCTCCACGAGGCGTCGGAAGATAAGTTCGTGGAGGCAGCCGAGGCGATCCGGGCAAGAAAACAGGCCGTCACAAAGCTGCAGCGGCAGCGGAAACGCCTGAGATACTCCCAGAGAGACCTGGCGGAGCGGTCCGGTGTGAATCTCCGGACCCTTCAGCAGTACGAACTGGGGACGAAGGACCTGCGCAGGGCCGCCGTGGACTCCGTGCTGGCCCTTGCGTCCGTCCTCGGCTGCAGCATAGAGGATCTTTTGGAGTGACAGACAAAAAACAGCACCGTGCTTCGCAGTGAAGTGGAGCACAGTGCTGTTTTTATCTCATGTTCAGCTTGCCGCCGGTCTCTCGCAGGAGAGGATCACGCCATTCTCCAGCTCGAAGGTGGTGGTCTT
>JABUSR010000279.1 GCA_021442645.1 Ruminiclostridium sp. | reverse complement strand
AAGCTCTTGCCGTCATTTGCAGGAGTGATAGTCCAGTTGGCTTCATCGGAAACTTCTGCAGTCCAGTCATAGTTGGCAGTTACTGTTACATTTTGTGCCTTGGTGTCATTCCATTCCCAAAAGAGTTCAGTTGGTGCTACCTCAAGAGAAGCAGGGGCTTCCTTCTTGCAGGAGAAAGCCAGAATCAATGTGCATGCAGCACAGATTGCAAATTGAATTTTTTCATATTGTGAGTGTTTTTGATGGCGTGATAACGCAAAAAAGCGACACCGCACAGAGTGTAGCATCACCTAAATATTTGTAATTATTTGATTTACAAAGACTCCCTCCCCCAGCTGAATATTATGGGAAGAGCAATGAGTAACCTTTAAAGTCATCGACAACATTTTGTTCCTAAATTGGACTATACAAAGATGTAAAAATCGCGAAAATTTATCAAAAATATCTACTTTCCGCTGAAGATAGGGCCATAAAAGCATTATAATTAGCGGAAATGTATTAAAAATGCCGAATTTCCGCTGCAAATAAAAGATTATTGCTATATTTGCGAAAACAGTTCACTTATGATTATCGGCAGAGTAGATGAAACAAGGCGGTTGAAAGGCTTGCTTGGAAAGGAAGAATCTCAGTTCTGTGTATTGTACGGCAGACGCCGTGTAGGAAAGACTTTTCTTGTAAGGGAGTCATTCGGATATGAATTCTTTTTTCACCATACCGGAATATACAAAGGTAAACTGAAAAGACAGCTTGCGGCCTTCCGTTCATCTCTGATTGCTGCAGGTCTGGAGGACTGCCCGTCACTTTCCGGGTGGGATGATGCCTTCGCCCAACTAAAGCGTCTGATAGAGAATGGTGGCAGGGGAAAGAAGGTTCTCTTTATTGATGAATTGCCTTGGATGGACACGCCGAAATCCTCTCTTGTAAGTGAACTTGAGAATTTTTGGAATGCCTGGGCGACAGCCCGCGTGGAAAAGGACATAGTGCTGGTGGTGTGCGGAAGTGCTACTTCGTGGATAACCCGAAAACTGCTCAAGAACAAAGGAGGGCTTCGTGGCAGATTAACAGAGAAGATGTTTCTGTCTCCGTTCACACTTCGTGAGTGTGAGGAATATTCCAAGGCCGTTGGACTGTCTTTTGCTCGGCGCGATGTAATGGAACTCTATATGGTGCTGGGCGGCATTCCATATTATTGGAGTTTCCTGCAGAAGGGGTATAGCGTTGCTCAAAACATAGACAATCTTTTCTTTGTGGACCATGCTCAGCTAAGTGATGAATTTGAGGCTTTATACCATACTATATTCAAGAATCCTCTCGGATACCTAAAGGTCATAGAGTGCCTTGGCACAAGGCGTATGGGGTTGAGCCGGGAAGATATACTGTCCCTGTCGAAGATAAAGGACGGTGGAACCTTCTCCACCATTCTGCAGGAACTTGAACAGTGCGGGTTCATCCGGAGGTTTGTTCCATTTGGATCTGGAGGGAATGGCGCTCTTTACCAGCTTATAGACAACTACACCCTTTTCTACTTCCATTGCATAAGGAAGAATGCATTCGGAGACGCGATGTATTGGCAGCATACCTGCCTGTCCCCTGAATACAATGCATGGGCGGGACTTGCTTTTGAGAGGGTCTGCTCCCAACATATTCCTCAGATTAAAAAAGCGTTGGGCATTTCCGGAGTTGTATCCAATGTCTGCTCTTGGAGAACAGGCAAGAGTGATGAACATCCTGGGGCCCAGATAGATATGCTGATATCAAGAGGCGACAATGTCGTGAACCTCTGTGAAATGAAATACACCAGGGGTGAGTATTCCATAACAGAGGCCTATGCGGTGGAACTCAGTCGCAAGGCAGATGTCTTTCGTCAGGTGACCGGAACAAGGATGTCTGTCCACCTGACTCTTATCTCAAGTTATGGCCTTGCCGACAACGCATACTCCGGCATCATCCAGTCGCAACTCTCGTTCAATGATTTGTTTGTCTGAACCCGAATTTTGAAACTATTTTGACGAGGATGGTTTTATTTCGTGACGGGGCGGACAGAGTAGCCTTGGTAATGAGGGCCACTATAAACGTCGAGTATCTTCGTACTGAAATCAAGCCAGATATGAGACACTCGTCCCACATAGTCCCCATAGCGTGAGGATGACCAGTAGTAGCCATCCCAATAGTAGAAGCCATCTACGTTCATGTAATAATTGGCATCTATAAGTTCCGTGCCATCGCGATAGCCCCCCGCAGGCATGAAGATGCTGTTGCCGTTAATTTTGCTGGTGAAGGTGCAACCTTTTACATCATTGCCGCCGGAATCTTTCTTCGTTTCCCAAGTCCAATCGCAGTTGTAGAGAAGTTCTTCGATTTGATCAATTGTAGGAGTGCGCCATTTTTCTCCCCAAGCAGCTGTGGCAGGGTCGTCTGCTGCCTCAAGGGTGGTAAGCCCATCAGTATTATTGTACTTGATCATGCCATAATTCGTCTTGTCATTGTCATCGAATTTTCCCCACTTGTAGTTGTCCCAAGAGTAGTCTTCCTTCTCTGTGGTCTCACCCCAAGCAAAGTACTGACCGCAGTCTGTCTCGCTCTCAGCCCCAACATTGCAAGTGGCCCACTTCACGCTTAGGCCAAGATCTACATACTCGTGGCCGTCGATGAAAAGACCTCCCGTCTGGGTGCAGGTGACAGTTTTGGTGAGTTCCTTGCTGGTAACGGTGACGGTTGCGGAGAGGACCTCTTCTGTCTTGTTCTTGGCCTTGGGAGCAACCGTAAAGCTCTTGCCGTCATTTGCAGGAGTGATAGTCCAGTTGGCTTCATCGGAAACTTCTGC
>JABUSR010000071.1 GCA_021442645.1 Ruminiclostridium sp. | reverse complement strand
AATCTTCGATTTTTCACCTCCCTCGTCAGAGGGAGGCGGCCAACGCAGGTAGGCAAAACGGGCTGTACTCCTTGCAAACCAAGGCGATTTTCGACTTTTGCTGCAGGGGCGGGAAACTCTGCGAGGTTTTTGAACGACTGAACCGGTCAGGGGGTGGGGGTCCAGGTGGTGCGGGGCGCGATGCGGAAGAGGTACTCCAGGCCGGTGCCGGTGTAGTGGGCGGCATAGTACTCGCCGTCCAGCTCGTAGAGGCGGAAGCCGGTGTCCTCGCCGTTCTCGTCCAGGACCCAGACGGTGTCTGCCTGGGAGGAGCCGTCATCGGCCAGGAGAGGCAGGGGCCCGGTGGTATTCCGGTAATGGACGGTCTCTATGGCGGTGGTCTCTGCCCAGGGGACGGCGGCGGTAAAGAGGTAGGGGTAGACGGAGAAGGTCCCGGTCAGGGCCTCTTCCGCATGTTGGGCGGCCACGTCCTCCTCCGACCGGGGATCGCTGCGCAGGTAGAGAAGCTCGGCGCAGCTGAATTCCACGGGGGTGGCGGGCAGGGAATCCTGGCAGAGCTCGTCGTAGAGGGCGCGGAATTCCTCCCGGGTCAGGCCTTTTTGGTCAGAATCTGCCGCCAGAGTGAAGCCCTTTTTCGGCAGTTCGGGGGCCGGGTCGGCAGAGGACAGCCTGACGGAGAACTCATCATAGAGGAGCGGGGAGGGGTAGGAGGCGGTGAAGGTCCCGGCGTTGTCTACCAAGGCCAGGAAGAGGGTGCCCGCCCGGCGGAGCCGCTCCAGCTCGGCGGTCTGGTCCCCGGTGAAGGCGGGGAAGTCGGTCAGGTTGAGGGTGATGCCGTAGGGCTCTGCCTCGGTGGCCAGCTCCAGGGTGTATTCCAGGGTGGTGGCGTAGGCCTCCCGAAGGAGGGCGGCGTTGGCTCCGGCGTCCCCGATGCTGGGGTGGGCCAGGTCATAGATGGCGTCGGCCCATCCGTAGCTCCGGAAGGTGTGGTACTCCTCCAGCCAGGTCCGGAAGTCCGGGTCCCGGGCCAGGGAGGCCTTCATGGGGGCCTGCTTCCGGATAGAGGAGTAGCCGTCGTGGTTCACCCGGGTGAGGGTGAGGGAGTCAGGATCAAAGTAGAAGGCGGTGCCGTCGGTGGCGCAGTGGAGGGTGACGGCGTTGGGGGTGGGTTCATAGCTGTCCAGGGGGACATAGTCCTCGTGCCCGTGGGTCCGGAGGAGGTTTGTCAGCCGATCCAGCAGGTCCTGGGGCAGAGCGGCGACTCGGTCCGGGCACACCAGCCGGCTGCCGGTGATGGCGACGCCCTCCAACTGGGGGCCGCCTAAGGTGGGGGCCTCTCCCTCGGCGGGGTTGGCCAGCAGGAGAAGCCCGGTGAAGATGGCAACGAGGACGGCTGCAATCACGACCCCGATGAAGGTCTTCCGGTCGGCGAGGACCTCTCTGATGCGACCCTTGGGGTCATCCTCTCCGAAGGACAGGGGAATGGACTGGGGGGAGACCCGTCTGCGGCCCAGACGGAGGAGGGCGGCGGCATACCCGGCGGTGTCCTCCCGGTCAAAGGGCTTCACCGTGGCCTGGTCACAGGCGGACTCCACATCCCGGCAGAAGAGCCGGTAGGCCACCCACAGGACGGGGTTGAACCAGTGGAGGCAGAGGGCCAGCCAGAAGAGGGGTTTTATAAAGTAATCCCGGCGGCGGATATGGGTCTGTTCGTGGAGAAGAACATATTTCCGGTCGGCGGGGTCCAAATCGGCGGGGAGATAGATGCGGGGCCGGAGGAGACCGCAGAGGAAGGGGGTATCCACCCGGTCGCTTTGGTAGATGTTTTCGCCTGTCAGGACGGCATCGGCCAGCCTGCGGCGAAGCCGCCCGTAGGAGAGAGCGCTCCACAGGAGCATCCCGGCGGTGCCGACGGCCCAGAGGGTCAGGAGGACCTGGGGACGGGTGGGCGAAGACGCGGCGGCAGGTTCAGAAGGGGCAGACTCCGCCGAGCGAGGGGTCTCAGGGGCGGACACCACGGGGTCAGAGACTGGGGGGATGGTCTGGGGGGTGAGCAGGGGGGCGGTATAGCTCCCCTGGGTGACGGATTGGGGAATCATGCTCACCGGGGCCTGGAAGCTCACCGGGCAGAGCATGCGGAAGAGGACCACCAGCCACAGGCCGCAGGTAATCCACCGGGGGGCCCGCTTCAGAGGAAGCCGCAGGAGCATGACCACAGCGGCAGCCACAGAGGCGGTGGCGCTCATGATGAGCAGGGTGCGCAGGAACTGTTCCATAAGAGACTCCTTTCTGCGCCGGTCAGCGGCGATTCTTGTAATCAGCCAGCAGCTGCTCCAGCTCGGCGGCCTCCTGGTCGGAGACCGACCCGGCCCGGAGGAAGGCGGACAGGAAATTGGGCAGGGAACCGCCGAAGGAGCGCTGCAGGACGGCCTGACCCTCGGCCTGCTGCACGGCGTCCCGCTTTACCAGGGAGGTGACGACGGCGGCCTCATTCTGCAGGCAGCCCTTGTCGCAGAGACGCTTGATGACTGTGTAGGTGGTGGTGCGTTTCCAGCCCAGGTGTGCCTCGGCCAGCTTGCAGAGCTGGGGGGAGGGGATGGGCTCGGCGTCCCATACCAGGTCCAGCAGGCGGTGGTCTGCCAGGGAGAGGGAACGTTCAGGCTGCATGGGGAATTCCTCCAGTCTAATAGTATCGACTGAAGTCAGTCTAACATATTAGACTGACTCTGTCAAGGGCAAAAAAAGACCCTTCCCCGGGGAGGCAGGGAAGGGAGAGAGACGGGAAGGGGCCGGGCGGGCTTCGAAGGGAGATGCCTCTTGAAGCATCAACCGCGCTTTGCGCGGC
>JABUSR010000069.1 GCA_021442645.1 Ruminiclostridium sp. | reverse complement strand
GGAGCCCCCTGCTGCAGAAGCGGACGAACAGAGCGAGGAGCAAGTGTCTGCGGAAGCTGAATAAAATACCGCCTGCAGGGCATACGATTTCCTGCGTGTATCAATTGGGGAGCATTTTAACCGAAATTTGGTATAAAATGCTCCCCAATACGATATCCACGTAAGAGCCGAGAAAAGGAGCACCGTTCGGTGCTCCTTTTTTGCGTTTTCTCAGCGGGGGCGGGCCCTGCTGCCGTTTTCAAAACGTTCCCCTAAGATTTGCACTTTCTGTGTATACCCTATAACTCAAAGGGCTTACTTCTTGCTATTCGGGTTCCGCATCTCCCGGTAGAGAACGTCCGCCAGGGTGCTCATGATGGTGTTGTACTTGTGCTGATCCTCAAACAATGCGGTATAGGTCTCCTGGGACTCCATATAGCTATCCTGGGCGGCGGTGCTGAAGGCCTGGGGGAAGATGCTCTCCGCAAAAATCTGCGGGTCGGAGGACAGGGCCATGTTGGTGAGCTTCTCATCACCGCGCAGACGATTGGCCAGGGCCTCGACCATGACTCTGTCGGCATCGGTGAACGCACCGTTATACAGCTCGTTGATCCGCTCAATGATCTCATCCAGCGTGTCCTTTTCTTCCGGCTTGCCGGGACCCTTGGGCGTTGCCGGTTCGTAGGCGCCTATTTCTCCGCTTAGGCTGATATCGCCCTCAAAGGTCTTCTCCAGCCTATACATCTCCAGGGAGAGCATCTTTTCAATGTCGTCCATTTCAACGACCTCAGTGGGCAAGACGCCCACAAGATGGGAGCAGTAAATGTATTCCCTGTGCAGGTCCTTGTCAAACATGCGCACCACCTGGGACACATAGCGATACCACTTGCAGAAATTACGCATGCTGCGGCGGATTTGATAGCGCTCGTCGTTGGTCTTCTCCTCATAGCGCCCGATGGCCGGTTTCAGCTTGCTGGCCAGCAGGCCCTGGTCATCGCTGCTCTGTGGGCCCCTGGCAAAGAAGACATCGCAGAAGAGCTTGATGTCCATGTCATCGTAAATGTGGTAGCCCCGCAGCTCTTTCTCGACCTTGTACAGCAGGTCGGCGTTGACCTCGTCCTCCAGATTGGTCTGGTGGTAGAACACCTGGAAATCTGCCTGCACGTCTTCCTGATCGTTGGCGAAGTCCAGCACGAAGGTGTCGTTCTTGCCGGGGCAGGTACGGTTCAGGCGGCTTAAGGTCTGCACGGTCTTCACGCTGCGCAGCTTCTTATCCACGATCATGGTGTGCAGCAGGGGCTCGTCAAAGCCGGTCTGATACTTTTCGGCCACGATGAGGATGTTGAAGTTATCGTGAAACTCCTGCTTGGTCTGGTTCTCATGGATGTGGCTGCCGTCCGGGCGCATATTCAGGCTGGACTCGGTATAGCTCTCACCGCCCAGATTCACATCACCGGAGAAGGCCACCATAGGCTTGATGTCGGCATATCCGTTCTCCTCGGCGTAGCGCTTGATCTCTAAGAAGTACAGCACGGCGGCCGGGCGGGAGGCCGTGACCACCATCATTTTGGCCTTCCCGTTGATCTTGGTGCGGGTGGTGCTGAGGAAGGTCTCTACGATGATCTCGGACTTCTGCCGAATGTTCTCCGGGTGGAGCTGCTGGTATTTCTTAATAACCTTGCTGGCCCGGGATGCGGGCACCTCGGGATTTTCCGGGGTGGAGTTGGCGATTCGGAAGCAGGTCTTATAGGTCATGTAGTTCTGCAGAACATTGTGGATGAAGCCCTCCTCAATGGCCTGATGCATACTGTAGACATGGAAGGGGCGGAAGCTGCCGTCCTCATGCTGCTGACCGAACATCTCCAGGGTGGTGTCCTTGGGGGTGGCCGTAAAGGCAAAGAAGGAGAGATTCTTGTGCTTGCCGTGGGCGATAAGCTCTCTTACCAGCTTGTCCTGGGGGTCGACCTTGTCCTCGGCGATGCCCTCAATCTCGGCATACTCCGCCAGGGCCTCCCGCAGGTCTGCCAGGGCGGTCTTCAGCTTCTGGGCGCTGGAGCCCGTCTGGGAGGAGTGGGCCTCATCGCAGATGATGGCGTAGTTCCTGCCGTTGGCCTTGTCCACCTCTTCATAGATGACCGGGAATTTCTGCAGGGTGGTGACGATGATTCGAACGCCGTTGTTGATGGCGTCCTTCAGATTCTGGGAGTTCTTACCCTCACCGATGGTCTCCACAGTGCCCAGGGTGTGGTCAAAGCCGGAGATGGTGGCCTGCAGCTGGGCATCCAGCACGGTGCGGTCGGTGACCACGATAACACTGGAGAAGATGGCCTTGTTCTCCTCGTCATGGAGAGAGGCCAGGCGGTAGGCCGTCCAGGCAATGGAGTTGGACTTGCCGGAGCCTGCGGAGTGCTGAATCAGGTAATTGCGGCCTGCGCCGTTTTCCCGCACGTCGGCGATGAGCTTGCGCACCACGTCCAGCTGGTGAAATCTCGGGAAGATGAGCTTGTCCCCCTGATGGCTGATGAACTTCTGGAGGATATCCATCATGCTGTCAGCTTGAAAGACCTCTTTCCACAGGTAGTCCGTGGGGTAGCCGGAGGGATTGGCGGGGTTGCCCTTGCCGCCGTCGTTGCCTGCTCCGTTGCTGCCCTGGTTGAAGGGCAGGAAGTAGGTCTTGCTCCCGGCCAGCTTTGTGGTCATCCACACCTCGTTCAGGTCCACACAGAAGAAGGCGAGGATACGCTTGTTGAACTGGAAACAGATCTCCCTTGGGTCCCGGTCGTTCTTCCACTGGTGCTTGGCGTTGGCCACACTCTGCCCGGTGAACTGGTTTTTCAGTTCAAAGGCAAAGACGGGGATGCCGTTTAGCGCCAGGATCATATCCAC
>JABUSR010000245.1 GCA_021442645.1 Ruminiclostridium sp. | reverse complement strand
ACCCTCTCTGAGGCAGGCCAGGCCTCTGTTGACCAGAACCTGAACTACCTGACCATGTACAGCGTTCAGAGCGGCCTCACCGAGGACGCCTACCTGAAGAGTGCGTACGGGGACAACATGAACAAGAGCATCTTCAAAGAGCTCCTGACCCAGTCCATCCTGGCAGATGAGTATGCCCAGGTCAAGGCTGAGACCTTCACCTACTCCGATGAAGAGATGGATGCGTACTACAAGGAGAATGCCGACTCTCTGGACACCTATGACTACCGCGTCTGCTACATCAACTATCAGACCGAGGAGAAGACCGACGAAGAGGGTAACACCATCGAGCCCACCGAGGAGGAGATTGACGCCGCCATGAAGGAGGCCGGTGCCTCTGCCAAGGCCATGGTCTCTGATGTCCGCAGCGGCACCTCCTTCAACACAGCAGCCGCCAAGTACGTGGCTGAGACCTCTGCTACCGCCTACACCGAAGACCCCGACTACAACCGCCAGAAGGACGTGCTGGGCAGCACCGTCAGCTCCTCCCTGTCCTCCGATGTGAGCGCATGGATTCTGGATGCCGCCCGTTCCGCCGGTGATATCACCTCCATCGAGATCGAGAACAGCGGCTACTGTGTGGTCCAGTTCCTGGGCCGCGACAAGGGTGACGACAGCTACCAGACTGCCACCTATCGGAACATTCAGATCCTCGCCAAGACCGACAAGAACGACGACGGCACCGATGCTGCCCCCACCGAAGAGCAGCTGAACGCCGCCAAGGAGAAGGCCGACGCCATCGTGGAGATGTGGAATGACGGCGACGCCACCGCAGACACCTTCGCCGAGCTGGCCGCCAAGAACAGCAGCGACGAGGGCACCAAGGAGAATGGCGGGCTGAACGAAGACGCAAACCGCGACAACCTGTCCTCCGCCCTGACCAGTTGGCTGTTCGACCGGGACCGGAAGGCCGGCGATGTAGGCGTTGTGGAATACACCGACTCCACCGGCACCGTGGTCGGCTACGAAGTGATTTACGCTGAGGGCTTTGGCCAAATCCGCTGGGAATACCAGGCCACCAACACCCTGCGCTCTGATGACTACCAGACCTGGTACGCCGAGGTCCAGGAGAACTACCCTGCCGAACTGACCGAAAAGGGCAAGGAGATCCCCAACCTGTAATATGACTGACTATCCCCGCGGGAGCACAGTCTTCCGCGGGGATCTCTTTTTCTGAAACGGAGGTTTTCCCATGAGCAACGAGCAATTTCTGCGCACGGAGATGCTGCTGGGTGCCGACGCCATGGCCCGGCTGGCTGACGCCCATGTGGCCGTCTTCGGCCTGGGCGGCGTCGGCAGTTGGTGCGCAGAGGCCCTGGCCCGGTCCGGGGTTGGCGAACTGACCCTGGTGGACAACGACCAGGTGGGCCTGACCAACTTAAACCGGCAGGTCGAGGCCCTCCACTCCACCCTGGGGATGGAAAAGACCGTGGCACTGGCCCAGCGCGTCCTGGACATCAACCCCGCCTGCAAGCTCCACCTAATCCCGAAAAAGTACGAGGCCGAGGCCCGGGATGCCTTCTTCACCGCCGACTACGACTACATCGTAGACGCCATTGACCTGGTCTCCTGCAAGCTGGACCTGATTGAGACTGCCCTGCAGCGGGGGATTCCTATCATCTCCTCCATGGGAACGGGCAACAAACTGGACCCCTCCCAGTTCCGGGTGGCGGATATCTCCAAGACCGTGGGATGTGCCCTGGCCCGTATTATCCGTAAGGAGCTGAAGGCACGCAACATCCGCCACCATAAGGTGGTCTTCTCCCCCGAGCTCCCCGCCCACACAGAACAACTGGAGGCCCCGCCGCCGGGCAGGCGGTCTATTCCGGCCAGCGCCCCCTGGGTCCCGCCGGTGGCTGGGTTCCTCCTGGCCGGTGCGGTTATCCAAGACCTGATACAAGCGTAAAAAATCGCCCACCTTCGAATCACGAATCCGAAGGTGGGCGATTTGTGTCGATAAGGTAGAATATCCTCCGTCAGAGCGACGACGTTTCCTTGCCCCAGAGCTTTTTCATCACGAAGAGGCCGATGACCATCAGCACAATGGCGATAGGCAGGGCCACCACCGCCCGTGGGATGAAACCGGCGATGATATAGCTGATAAAGCTCACCACCGCCACAGTGATGGCATAGGGCAGCTGGGTGGCCACATGGCACACGTGGTCACACTGGGCGCCGGCAGATGCCATGATGGTGGTATCGGAGATGGGCGAGCAGTGGTCTCCGCAGACGGCACCGGCCATACAGGCAGAGATGCAGAGGACCGACAGGGGGTTATCCATGGGGAAGACACTCTGCACAATGGGGATGAGCATGCCGAAGGTGCCCCAGCTGGTGCCGGTGGCAAAAGCCAGGAGGCAGCCGATGATGAACACGATGGCAGGCAGCAGGGCCTGGAAACTGGCCGCATTGCTGTACACGAAGTCGCGGACGAAGAATTTTGCACCCAGGGAGTCGGTCATGGCCTTCAGGCTCCAGGCGAAGGTCAGGATGAGGATCGCAGGAACCATGGCCTTGAAGCCGTTGGGGATGCAGCTCATCATATCACTGAACCGCATAGTACGGCGGAAGAGGTAGTAGATGAAGGAGATCACCAGGGCAAAGGCAGAGCCCAGCATCAGGCCAACGGAGGCATCTGAGTTGGAGAAGGCCTCAATGAAGCCTGCCCCTTCGAAGAAGCCGCCGGAGTAGATCATACCGATGACACAGCAGACCACCAGGGCGATAATGGGCAGGACCAGGTCCAGCACGCGGCCCTTCTCGCTGACTTCCTCCTCCCCGACGGTGGCATAGGGGTTCTCGCCGGAGAAGAGGTCTCCCTTCTCCATGGCGTTCTTTTCGTGCTTGGCCAT
>JABUSR010000130.1 GCA_021442645.1 Ruminiclostridium sp. | reverse complement strand
GTTCCTGCGGGGGATATGCCCTCTCGGGAGGAGCTGGAAGATAGAAAGGGAAAGACAGAAAACCTGGAGGCTACCGCTGCACACGCCAGCCGGGAAGCCGGCCTGGCCCAGGAGCGCTGGGAGGAGTCCCGGCGGCAGCTTCGGGAAGCGGGGGAGTCCCTCCTGGGGGCTTCAGACCCGGAAGATATCTCCGGACTGCTTGCCGATGCGGTCGGGGCTCTGGAGGCGGAAAACGATGCCCTTCAGGAGGAGGAAGCTGCCCTGAAGCAGATGTTAGACCGCCGAAAGCAGCTTGCAGAGGATATTCCGGCGTTGGAGAAAGCGGAGACCGACACCCGCCGGGAGTTGCTGGAACGGGAGACGAAGCTGGCTGCATTGGCGACCCGCCTGTCATCCTTTGCCGCACAGATGGAAAAACAGGAGCAAGAGCTGGAGTTTTTTTCCCGTAAGGAGGCGGAGGAGCATATCAATCTCCTTCGTGCCGCCCTGAAAACCGGGGAGCGTCTCCTGACAGAGGTCCGGAAGGCCTACGAGGACTGCCGGAATCAGGCGGCGGAGCTGGAAACCAAGGTGAAGACATTGGAGGAGCAGCTCCAAGATGTGCCGGAGAGCGACCTTCAGGAGCTGAGGGAAGAGGCGCAGACTCTGCGGACCAGAGAGAAAGCAGTGAAGGACGCCCGAGAGGCCGGGCTCACGGTGCAGGATGCCAACCGAAGGGCCCGGGAGGGTATTTGCAGCCAGGAAGAGAAACGGGCGGCAGTCAGACAACGCTGGAACTGGGTCCGCGCCCTGTCCAACACCGCCAACGGTACGGTGCCGGGGAAGGACAAGGTCATGCTTGAGACCTATATTCAGATGACCTGGTTTGACCGAATCCTGGCCCGGGCCAATCTGCGCCTTATGACCATGACCAGCGGACGGTACGAGCTCCGCCGTCGGCGGGGGGCTGAGAATCAGCGCAGCCAGAGCGGCCTGGAGCTCAATGTTCTGGACCACTATAAGGGGGCTGAGCGCAGCGTCAAGACCCTGTCCGGCGGGGAGTCCTTTCAGGCGTCTCTGGCCCTGGCTCTGGGCCTGGCCGATGAGATGCAGGCGGCAGCGGGCGGTGTCCGCCTGGACGCCCTCTTTGTGGACGAGGGATTTGGTTCCCTGGACGACGAGGCGTTGGAGCAGGCCGTGCGGACCCTGCACGGCCTGGCGGAAGGGAACAAGCTGGTGGGGATTATCTCCCATGTGTCGTCTCTGAAGACCCGAATTGACCGCCAGATTGTAGTTTCCAAGGTTCGGGGCGGCAGCAGCACGATTCGGGTCAACCCCTGAATTTTGGGGTATATGCTCACATTTGCAAGAATATTTTGGGTCTACTATGGTTTAATTGTAAAAATCCATTGCAAAAAAAGTGAAAGTATAGTAAACTATATACGCAATGTTAGAGAAGAACATATGTCCGCTTTGGGCGGACGCTCTAACAAATTTAAAGGAGGTAAATCCTATGAAGAAGATTCTTGCACTTCTGCTGGCCGGCTGCATGGCACTGGCTCTGTGTGCCTGCGGCTCCACCGAGCCCGCTGCTGATGGCGATGACGGCGATACCATCGTGATTGGCGTGTTCGAGCCTCAGACCGGTGACAATGGCGCCGGCGGTAAGCAGGAAATCCTGGGCATGCAGTATGCAAACTCTGTCTGCCCCACCGTCGAGATCGACGGCAAGACCTACAACGTGAAGCTGGAAGTGGCTGATAACGAGTCCTCCAACGACAAGGCTGTCTCTGCAGCAAAGACCCTGATCTCCAAGAACCCCTCCATCATCCTGGGTTCCTATGGCTCCGGTGTTTCCATCGCTGCTTCTGAGACCTTCGCTCAGGCCGGTATCCCCGCAATGGGCGTCACCTGCACCAACCCCCAGGTCACTGAGGGCAACTCCCACTACTTCCGCATCTGCTTCCTGGATCCCTTCCAGGGCACTGTCCTGGCTAACTTCGCCAAGGACGAGCTGGGCGCAACCAAGGTCTACTGCCTGGGCCAGCTGGGCAACGACTACGACCAGGGTCTGCTGAACTACTTCAAGCAGGCTGCTGAGGCTGCAGGCGTTGAGTGCGTCGTGGAGTCCTTCCCCGAGAACAACTCCGACTTCAACTCCTACCTGACCAATGCTAAGAACCAGGGCTGCGACGTTATCTTTGCTCCCACCTCCATCAGCTATGCACAGCTGATCGTCGAGCAGGCTGCCGCACAGGGCATCACCATGCCTCTGCTGGCTCCCGATACCTGGGACTCCAACGTGATTCTGGGCGCTGCTCAGGGCAAGGACCTGCAGATTTTCGTCTCCACCTTCTATGCTGAAGGCGGCGACCCCGACTTCGAGGCAGGCATCAAGGAGTGGATCAATGCGGACGCCACCAACCTGCAGAACAACGGCGGCAATGATATGCTGGCTGCTGTTACCGTCATGGGTTACGACGCATACTTCACCGCACTGGAAGCTATCAAGGCTGCCGGCTCCATCGCTCCTGCAGACGTGATGGCAGCTCTGCCCACCACCACCTACACCGGCGTCTCCGGCTCCATCGCATTTGATGACATCGGCGATGCTGTTCGCGACAGCGCATTCATTAAGACTGCTAACGTCACCGACAATGTCTGGGACTTCGTGGCAGTTCAGAGCGTTGGCTAATTTCGCTGTATTTCCCATACAGCCTGTTTAACGAGTCAGTCAGTCTGTGGCGGGAGTACTGGGTGCTCCCGCCACGACTGTCCTATCGGTTTCGACAGATTTTTCGTCCGGCGTTGTCGCCGGGGAGGGAACGTATATATGCGTTCCACAGATTTTTCCGTGAAACGGATGTATGCGTTCTAATACTCAAAGCTGATTAAAAACAGACATTTTTAATCAGCGCTTTTGAAGCATCTAAG
>JABUSR010000136.1 GCA_021442645.1 Ruminiclostridium sp. | reverse complement strand
TAGATGCTTCAAAAGCGCTGATTAAAAATGTCTATTTTTAATCAGCTTTGAGTATTAATACCGGGTGGTCCACAGGGAGATTAGCAGAACCGGCAGGAACCAAAGCAACAGGAAAAGGGACAGGTTCCAGGCACACATGGAGCTGAGGGCACCCGCACTGGACAGAACAGCCGTGAGGAGCACGCCCACGAAGGCGCTGACATTCACAAACCAGCCGGCCAGTTTTCCGGACCGGTGGATGCGCTTGGCGCCGATAAGGGCCTCGGACAGGGGAGGCAGGCCCTCCTTGCAGAGGACGGCCACCATGTCGTCGCTGTGGAACTGGTCGGGGGTGCTCAAAGCTACCCGCCGGGCCAGGTTGGGGAAGGTGATTTGATCCGTGGGGAGACGGCCGCTGAGGCGGAGCCGCTGGGGGGTCAGGTTGAAATCACGGGTGATCATCAGCGGGTGGAGTTTATGGGCAAAGAGGGCCTGCAGGGCGGGCAGGATAGAGATGTGCATGGTGTAACGCAGGACGAACATGCCAATGACCTCACCGCCAATGGCGCAGAAGACTGCGTCCTTGGACCGAACACCTTGGGGAAGGGAGAGGTTCTGGCGAAGGATGAAGTCGCCGTTGCCCACCAGGACCTCCTGCCCCTGGAGCTGGGCGACGATGCCCCCCTCCTGAAGAATGAGCTTTTCTGCCATCAGGTAGGCGCCGTGCTCGGCCCGGAGAATCCGGTCAAAGAGGAAGGTAAGACCGGAAGAAGAGGCCCGGATAGCCGAGGCGGTGTAGGAGGCGACCTTGTCCATGGACCATGAGCCAAAAGGCCGGGCGGTCATGAGCGTCACAGCGCCCGGAGGGAAGATGTCCAGGTCCCCCATAGCGACGGCCTTACAGCCTTTGGAGGCAATTGCACCGGGCCAACCGGCCAGAGCAGCCCCCAGTTTGGCCAGCTTTTTGCTCAGAAGTTTAAAGGGCAGGCTGAATACCATGGAGGCACCCAGGGTGGAGGCAGCGGTGAAGAGGGCAGACAAGGACCAGAAGACCAGCTGGGGCTGGTGATGGGCCACGGTGGTAATCAGGGAGAGGACGATACAGGCTCCCGTCAGCACAGGGGTCAGCCGCTGGAAACGGAATTCACTGTGGCTGAGGGTGCGGACCTGACTGCCAAAACCCTTGGGCACGGAGAGCCACTTTCGGAAGGCCGGTTGGTTGCCTAAGATGTTAGGATCCTGGGTGACCACATAGGGCTCAGGAATTGAGGCGGCGGTGTGGCAGGCCAGGTGGCGGCCCGACTGGGTCAGGTACATCCCCAGCAGGTGGAAGGTCAGGACCAGCCCGCAGGGAGCGAAGAAGGGGAGAGTGCTGGGCCGCAGACCGATGGCAAGCAGGGTGCAACCATCTATCAGGGTGAAGATTACGGCCAGCAGGGCCAGAGTGTCTCCATTGGGGGTCTTGTTGGTCAGTTGGACCAGGCCGTTTTTCAGCACGGCAGAGGACAGGACTACCACCACCACGAACAGGGCCAGGCCCAGGGGAAGGTAGAGGACATCGGGGAATACGGCAGTCAGTGGGGCCAGGAGACCGAAGCCGGACTCCAGAACGGAGAGGGCCAGGAGGAAGGCGGTTACTACCCCTGAGATAATGCATCGGTTCTTCAGAGCGGGTAGCCCCTGGCCGTATTCCAAAGCAAGCTGAGCCGCTGGGGCATCCGGGGGGACTTCCGGGGTAGGACGGGGCTTCTTCTCCCGGCGGTGGGATTCCTGACCTTTTAGAGGTGTTTGCTGGGCCTGCCCGCCGGGCCTGGTCTGCTGGGTTTGTCTGGCCTGGGTGGGACCCTTGTCGCCGGAAGTCTGTCCGGCTTCCTGGGCATCGGGGCCCTGCTCGACACTCCCATCACTGGAGACCGGTTCGGACTCCTTGTCATCAGAGGATTGCTCAGCATCTTCGTAGCCGGAAGAATGTTCGACTTCATGAGCATCAGAGACGGGTTCAGCTGTGTCGCTGCCGGAATCCTGTTCAGTGCCCGGCTCACCGTCAGGGGTTGCTTCCGTCTCCCCTGCTCCGTTCCCGTCGGCATGTGGGTCCGGGGTAAAGGCGATGAGGTCAGGACCATCATCTTGGGGAACGCCGGTTTGCTTCGGCGGAGCCTCCGGCGTGGCAGACTGGGCCTCCTGCTGGGGAGCGGCTACCGTCTGTGCAGGGGTCTCCTGAGTCACCGGGGTGGTCTGCTGTGGGGCAGTTTCCGGCTGGGCGGAAGCATCCTGTTGTTGAGGTGCGGCCGGGGGCGTTTCCGGTTTTTGCTGGGGCGCCGCCGGAACCTTTGGAGCCTGCTGGACAGGCCGGTTGGCCGGAAGATAGGGGTCGGCTTCAGTTTGAGGAGCCGGCTTCGGTTGCGTCCGCGGGGCGGGCGCCGGCGCCGGCGGTGGGGTAGCCACGGAGGGCGGCAGGGGTTCTGCCGGGGGAGCCGATATGGGGGGCTCTTCCGGAGGCAGGGGAACAGAGGGCGTGGGCTCTGGCGGTGTGTAGTCGGCATATTCCCACAGGATATCCCCTAAGGTAAAGTTGTTGTCATCGGACATAGGAAAGCCTCACAAGTAGAAATCAAAGGCGCTGACGCACGGCCTCATAGAGCAGGATGGCGGCGGCGGCGCTGGCGTTCAGGGAGTTGATTTTCCCCTTCATGGGGATACTCACCAGGAAGTCACAGTTCTCGGCGACCAGACGGCCCATGCCGTCTCCCTCAGAGCCAATCACGATGACCGCAGGTCCCTTCAGGTCGGCATCGTAAAGGGAGGTGGTGCCGTCGGCGGCGGTGCCGAAGATCCACAGCCCTTCTTTCTTCAGGTCCTTCAGCAGGGAAGGCAGGTTGGCCACCCGGGCCACCGGCAGGTGGGAGACGGCCCCGGCAGATGTTTTGGCGACCACGGC
>JABUSR010000123.1 GCA_021442645.1 Ruminiclostridium sp. | reverse complement strand
GAGACTGCCACCGCCCCCATTTCCCAGGGAGATGTCCTGGGCACCGTGGCCGTCATTTACGACGGCGAGCAGTACGCCGAGGTGGACATGGCAGCCGTCAGCGACGTGTCCTTCTCCCCCTTCAGCGCCTTCATCACCACCGTGGATGCCATCCTGGGCAACCTCTTCGTGCGGATTCTCCTGGCCCTGGCCCTCATCCTCTTCCTGGTGAGCATCGTCCGCCGGTTCCAGGCCCAGAAGCGCAAGGAGCTGGCAGAAAAGCGCCTGAAGCGCAAGGAGGAAAAAAAGCAGGCTACTGAGGCCCGCCACCTCCGGGAGGAGGCCGCCTACGCCCAGCGCAAGGAGGCCCAGGACAGGAAACGGCAAGAGCGGGATCGCCTCCGGGAGGAGGAGCAGGCCGCCCGTAAAGCCGAGCAGGAACGCCGCCATCAGGAGCAGGCCGCCCGCAAGGCCGAGCAGGAGCGGCTCCGTCAGGAGCGGGACCGCATCCGGGCCGAGGAACAGGCCGCCCGCAGGGCCGAGCAGGAGCGCCGTCGGCAGGAGCAGGAGGCCCGCCGGGCTGAGGAGGCGCGCCGCCGCCGGGAAGAAGAACGCCGCCGCCAGGAGGAGGAGCGCCGCCTTCACGAGGAACGCCTCCGCCGGGAGCAGGAGCGCCGCCGCCAGGAGGAGGAGAACCGCCGCTGGCGGGAGGAGACCCGCCGGGAGTTCTTCGATGACCGGGATTCCCGGAACAGCTACCGTACCGACAGCCGGAACACCCGTTCCGGTTCACAGGATGCCCGCCGCAATCCCACCCGGGACCGGCAAAACCGCGGGCCCGGAAACCGCAGATAAATAACGCCACCCTTAAACCTGGTATCAAGGAGGTATCCCCATGGATCAGAACATCGCTACCTTACAGAACTGGATCGACGAAAGTGAAAACATCGTCTTCTTCGGCGGTGCCGGGGTGTCCACCGAGAGCGGCATCCCCGACTTCCGCAGTGTGGACGGCCTGTACAGCCAGAAGTACGACTATCCCCCCGAGACTATCCTGAGCCACAGCTTTTTCGTAAACAACCCCGGGGAGTTTTATAAATTCTACCGGGATAAGATGATTATCGAGGGCGCCAAGCCCAACCCGGCCCACCTGAAGTTGGCCGAGCTGGAGCGGGCCGGCAAGCTCAAGGCCGTGGTCACCCAGAACATCGACGGCCTCCACCAGGCCGCCGGCAGCAAGGTGGTCTACGAGCTCCACGGCTCCACCCTCCGCAACTACTGCCCCCGGTGCGGGCGGAAGTATCCCGTCTCCGTCATCGCCGAATCCACCGGTCTCCCCTACTGCGACAACAGCGCCTGCAAGGGCATCATCCGCCCCGATGTGGTCCTCTATGAAGAGGCCCTGGATAACGACGTGATGTCCGCCGCCGTCTCCGCCATCCGCAAGGCCGATATGCTCATCATCGGCGGCACCTCTCTGGTGGTCTATCCCGCCGCCGGTCTGGTGAACTACTACAAGGGGAAAAAGCTGGTGCTGGTGAACAAGTCCCGCACCAGCATGGACAGCTATGCCAACCTGGCCATCAACGCCCCCATCGGCGAAGTCTTCTCCCAGATCGTGGTGCGCTGACCCCAGCCGTTCCCTACAGAAGGAGGATATACCATGTCCATTGAACTTTCCCTGCTGGAAAAGTGGATCAACGAGACAGATAACCTGGTCTTTATCTCCGGTCGGGACCTCTCCAAGGACGCAGGCTTCCCTGACTACCGGGAGATGGACGAGGACTACCGCAAGAAGTTCCGTTTCTCCCCCAGCGAGATGCTCCGCCTGTCCTTCCTCCAGCGCTCCCCCACCATCTTCTTCCGGTGGTACCGGGAGCGGGTGCTGGCCCCCCTGCTGGAGGCCCAGCCCGGCATTGCCCACGAGACCCTGGCAAAGCTGGAGGAGTCCGGAAAGCTGAAGGCCGTCCTCACCGTAAACATCGACGGTCTCCACCAGGAGGCCGGGAGCCGCAATGTCCTGGAGCTCCACGGCTCCGTGATGCGGACCTGGTGCGCCAAGTGCGACGAATACATGGACTTCTTCAAGATTGCCGACAGCCCCACTCTGGTCCCTCAGTGCACCGTGGATATGTGCGGCGACTACATCCGCCCGGCCATCGTCCTGGAGGAGGAGCCCTACGACCTGGACCTGCTGGCCCGGGCCATGGAATATGTCAGGGCCGCCGACACCCTCATCATCGACGGCTCCGCCCTGCGGGAGTTCCCCGTGCCCAACCTGATGAAAGCCTACCAGGGCCACAAACTGGTGCTGATAAACACGCCCCCCCTGGTCTTCGACGCCAAGGCAGGGCTGGTGGTCCGCAACTGCGGCACCTTCAACGATATTTTTTCCAAGCTGAACCTGGACTTTTCCCCTGTGGAGACGCCCACCCAGCCCTGACTCTGACCCGCAAAACCCGAGATTTCAGCGGGGCGGCCCACCGCCGCCCCCATTTTATTGGAGGCGTATCCATTTGGAATTCAGAATCGAACACGACACCATGGGCGAGGTCTCCGTCCCCGCCGACCGCCACTGGGGCGCACAGACCCAGCGCAGCTTTGAAAACTTCCCCATCGGCACGGAGAAGATGCCCGACGACCTGATCCGGGCCTTCGCCATCCTGAAGCAGGCCTGTGCCGCCGCCAACTGTCAGTCCGGCAAGTTGGATTCCCGGCGAGGCGACCTGATTCGCTCCGTCTGCCAAGATATCCTGGACGGCAAGCTGGAAGGCCACTTCCCCCTGTCCGTCTGGCAGACCGGCAGCGGCACCCAGACCAACATGAACGTCAACGAGGTGGTGGCCAACTACGGCAACGCCCGGGCGGGCGAGTCCCTCCTCCACCCCAATGACCATGTCAATATGTCTCAGAGCTCCAACGACACCTTCCCCACCGCC
>JABUSR010000145.1 GCA_021442645.1 Ruminiclostridium sp. | reverse complement strand
TTTCATCACTAAAAAGTCTGTGCTGTTTTTCTATCCGGACCTGCATAAAAACGAAAAAGCAGAAGGCTTTCGCCTTCTGCTTTTGGCAGCGGGTGAAGGATTCGAACCCTCACAAACAGAGTCAGAGTCTGTCGTGCTACCCTTACACAAACCCGCTATTTCGTTGCGCTCTCGCAACCGACAAAAGTTATTATAGCAGGGTTTTCTCAAATGTCAATCAAAATTTTCGGCTTTTTTCAATTTTTTTAGAACGGCTCCCACTGTGGGACAGAGGGCTCTTTCCATCCCTGTACAGGTCTGTTCTCCGTTATTTTTTCACAAAATTACTGAAGAACTACAACCTTCATACAAGGCCCTGTTCACCTGCCTCTCTGTTTCTCGGTTCCCTGGTCTCATGTCCTTTCAACCCTGGGTAGTATGGCCCTTTTCTTTCATTTCAAGCATTCCCCTTTATAGATTTCCGTCTTTTTTATTATATTGTCCTTTGGGGGCTTGACAAATGTCCCTCTGCCGTGTATACTACTTTCCATAAACTGAAGAACGGGAGTAGTATACAGGACCCTGTATTCCAAAGCGAGCCGCGGATGGTGAAAGCGCGGTGAAGAACAGACCTGTTGAATGGACCCGGGAGGGCAAACCGAACGAGTAACATCCAGTAGGGGCGACGGAAGAGGCGCACCGTTATCCAGCGCCGGCACTTGTTAGAGTGCGCTGAGTGGGCGCAGACTGCGCCAAGCCGGGTGGCACCGCAGAAGCTATTATCGCTTCTGTCCCAGCAAAAATGCATGGGACGGAGGCGCTTTTTATTTGTCCACGTCCCTGAAAGAAAGGAGCCTATTGACATGGCAGCAATGAAAGAAATCCCCTATAAGATCTATTTGGAAGAACACGAGATGCCTAAGGCATGGTACAATGTCCGCGCTGACATGAAGAACAAGCCTGCTCCTCTGCTGAATCCCGCCACCCACCAGCCCATGACGGCTGAGGAGCTGGGCGTCGTTTTCTGCAAGGAACTGGTCGACCAGGAACTGGACAACACCAACCCCTACATCGCCATCCCCCAGGAGATTCTGGACTTTTACAAGATGTATCGTCCCTCTCCCTTGGTCCGTGCCTACTGTCTGGAGGAAAAGCTCCAGACGCCTGCAAAGATTTACTACAAGTTTGAGGGCAACAACACCTCCGGCAGCCATAAGCTGAACTCTGCCATTGCCCAGGCCTACTACGCCAAGAAGCAGGGTCTGAAGGGTGTCACCACCGAGACCGGCGCCGGTCAGTGGGGCACCGCTCTGTCCATGGCATGCGCCTACCTGGGTCTGGACTGCCAGGTGTACATGGTCAAGGTCAGCTATGAGCAGAAGCCCTTCCGCCGGGAGGTCATGCGCACCTACGGCGCCTCCGTAACTCCCTCCCCCTCCGAAACCACCAACGTGGGCCGTAAAATCCTCATCGAGCACCCCGGCACCTCCGGTTCCCTGGGCTGTGCCATCTCCGAAGCCGTAGAGGCCGCCACCAGCCAGGAAGGCTACCGCTATGTGCTGGGCTCCGTGCTGAACCAGGTCCTGCTCCACCAGTCCGTCATCGGCCTGGAGACCAAGGCCGCTATGGACAAGTACGGCATCAAGGCCGATATCATCATCGGCTGCGCCGGCGGCGGCTCCAATGTGGGCGGCCTGATCTCCCCCTTCGTAGGCGAGATGCTCCGGGGCGAAGCTGACTACCGCATCATCGCTGTGGAACCCGCCTCCTGCCCCAGCCTGACCCGCGGCAAGTTCTCCTATGATTACTGTGACACCGGCATGGTCTGCCCCCTTGCCAAGATGTATACCCTGGGCAGCGGGTTCATCCCCTCCGCCAACCACGCCGGTGGCCTCCGCTACCACGGCATGAGCCCCACGGTCAGCCAGCTCTATCACGACGGTCTCATCGAAGCCACAAGCGTTGAGCAGACCGAGGTCTTCCGGGTCGCTCAGGAGTTTGCCCGCGTAGAAGGCATCCTGCCCGCCCCCGAGTCCAGCCATGCCATCAAGGTCGCTGTGGACGAGGCCCTCAAGTGCAAGGAGACCGGCGAGGAAAAGACCATTGTCTTCGGCCTCACCGGCACCGGCTACTTCGATATGTATGCTTACCAGAAGTTCAATGACGGCACCATGACCGACTACATCCCCACCGACGAGGACCTGGCAAAGGGCTTTGCCAGCCTGCCCCAGGTTGAGGACTAAGAATCAAAAAATTCCACATGATACAAAAGGAGGATGGCCCCGGCCATCCTCCTCTGTTGTATTCCCGTATGTCCTCCTCTGCGGGCTGTTCCTGTACATCTCAGTCCGTTCTTACTCTTCTTCGCCCGGTCCCAGACCTTCCCGAACATCTCGTCCAGTGTCTCCTGATCCACCCGTCCGTTCTGCTTCCAGTTCTTCTTCAGCTGGGTGATGATGTCATTGGAATTGTTGTTCCACTTGGTTCCGGTGATGGAGGCAATGGTATCCCGCATTCCCTCCACTGCGGCCACCATGTCCTGGCGGGTATAGATGTCCTCCGGGTTCTGGGTCTGCGTCTGCTGTGTCTCCGTTGTCTGTCCATCCTGCGCGGTATCCTGGGTGGCTTCTAAGGAATACTTCTGCTTGACACTCAACCCATTGTCTGTTACATTGTTTTCAGATGCAGAGTTGATGGTCGGTGTGACCGCTCCCGAAGATTTGGCAACTTCGGTGATGCCCCTGGCGGAGGTAGACTCTGCATTTGCCATTTCCGGCAAGTCAAAACTCTTCCCGTCCGGTGTCAATATTCTATGCACCTTATAGCGGTTTCCTTTTGTTTTCATCACTACCGCGCATCACTTCCGTAAACATGGTTTTTCTTATTCACCTCCGGGTCGATGACAGTGCGTGGGAATACGACAGAGTAATCTCCGAATTCTGTGTGACCCTGCTCTGCCTTAACGAT
>JABUSR010000006.1 GCA_021442645.1 Ruminiclostridium sp. | reverse complement strand
TATGCCGTAGAGAAGGAAAAACGATACCTGGAGCAGCTCCGGCAGTACCAGAAGGAGCAGGCTGAGTTGAAGCGTCTGGAGGCGACAGTTCGCACCATGCACGAGCACAACACAGAGCTCCTGCACAAACGGGCATTTTCCATTGAGAAACGCATGGCTCGGATGTCCGGGGCGGCCCGTCCCACAAAGAACAAAAAGCTCCGGGCCAAGTTTGGCCAGGCCGAGTTCCACGCCGATGATTTGCTGGAGATTAAGGGGCTGCAGAAGTCTTTCGGGAGCCAGAGGCTCTTTGATGATGTGACGCTCCGGGTAGAGGACGGGGACCGTATTGCCCTTCTGGGGGACAACGGCACCGGGAAATCCACCCTTCTGAAAATAATCCTGGGGGAGGAGCTCCAGGACGAGGGCACCGTCCGCCAGGGTATCACGGTGAAGACCGGCTATCTGCCCCAGCAGATTCGATTTGCCGACCCGAACCGGACCCTGTTTGACGCCATGATCTACGAGGCCAATTGTACACCGCAGCAGGCCCGGGACCGGCTGGGCAGTTTCCTTTTCCATGGTGAGGATGTATTCAAGTCTGTGTCCGTTCTGTCCGGCGGGGAGCAGAGCCGTCTGCGGCTGTGCATGCTCATGGACGAGAAGGTGAACTTTCTCATCCTGGACGAGCCCACCAACCACTTGGATTTGGAGTCCCGGGAGTGGATTGAAGACGCAGTGGAGGATTACGAGGGCACCTTGCTTTTCGTATCCCACGACCGTTACTTTATCGATCGATTTGCTACCAGGGTTTGGACCCTGGAGAATGGAGCCATCACCGATTTCAAGGGGGATTATGTTGCCTACCAGGCTATGCGGGAGCGGATGAAGAACCTCGCTCCCCCGCCGAAAAAGGTGGAGAAGGAGAAAAAGGAAAAGCCCAAGCGCACCGGCGGAACCAAGCAGCTCCGGAAGGAATTGGCTGCGGCAGAGAAGCGCATGGAGAAGCTGGACCAGCTTATGGAAGAATTGGCCCGGCAGAAGGAGGCAGCGGCTTCCGACTACCAGAAGCTCCAGGAGCTTATGGAGGAGGAGACAGCCTGCCTGGAAGAGTACGATGCCCTCATGGAGACATGGGAGGCACTTTCCACTGCCATTGAGGCCGAGGAAAGCTAAAATAAAACAAACACAAATTTATCATAAGAAGGAGATTATATCATGGCTGAGAACGAGAAGAATGTCCAGACGACCGAAGAAAAGATGAAGGAGCTCTTTGACCTGATGGATGCCAAGGCAGCCGCAGGCGAGCTGGTAGAAGTGGAAGACGACGAAAAATTCGAGGAAGAGTTCAAGAAGGAGATGGAAGAGGCTATGAGCCCCATGTCTCCCTCTGAGGTGGCCGGTCTGGAGTACTCCATGATGATGAACCAGTACGAGGCCATGCTGGCAGACTGGGAACGCCGTGAGGCCGAGGAGAAGGCCGCCGAAGCCGCTGCTAAAAAGGCAGAGGAAGAGGCCAAGGGCGAATAATGCTGAACCAGCTCAAAGGGCTGGCCCTCCGGCTGGAGGAGCTGGAGACCCAGCTGGCCCAGCCGGAGACCTACGCCGACCCGGAGCGGCTGGCCGGGCTCACCAAGGAGCGGAAGGAACTCGCTCCAATTGTGGAGAAGTACCACTGCCTTCTGGCAGCACAGCGGGAACTGGAGGGACTCGCCGATTTGTTCTCCGACCCGGAGTGCCGGGAACTGGCCCGATTGGAATACGACGAGGTCAAAAACCTGCAGGTTCGGCTGGAGGAGGAACTGAAGCTCCTGCTCATCCCTAAGGATCCCATGGATGATAAGAGTGTTATCCTGGAGATCCGGGCCGGGGTGGGTGGCGAGGAGGCTGCCCTCTTTGCCGCAAGTCTCTACCGGATGTACGCCATGCACAGCGAGGGACAGGGCTGGAACCTCGAACTTGCCAGCCTCAGCGAGACCGAGCTGGGCGGGATCAAGGAGATCTCCGTCCTGGTTGAGGGCGAGGGGGTATTCGCCCGTCTCAAGCACGAGAGCGGCGTACACCGGGTCCAACGAGTGCCCGAGACCGAATCGGGGGGACGCATCCACACATCGACCTGTACGGTTGCTGTGCTTCCCCAGGTGGACGAGGTGGAGTTCCGGCTGGATCCCGCCGACCTGCGGATTGATACATTCCGCGCCTCCGGGGCCGGCGGTCAGCACATCAATAAGACCGAATCGGCCATTCGCATTACCCATCTTCCTACAGGAACCGTGGTGGAGTGCCAGGATCAGCGGAGCCAGCATAAGAACAAGGACCGAGCCCTCTCTATCCTGCGCTCCCGCCTCTACGAGCGGGCTGTCCGGGAACAGGCCGAAGCCATCGCAGGACAGCGACGCAGCCAGGTCGGAACTGGGATGCGCAACGAGCGCATCCGCACCTATAATTTTCCCCAGGGTCGCGTCACGGACCACCGAATCGGCCTGACACTGTACCAAATCGATGCGGTGATGAATGGCGATCTGGAGGAGATTATTGACGGCCTTGTTCTGGCTGAGCGGATGGAGAAGCAGAGGAGCCAATAGACCATGGAAGAGAAAAAGAGCACCCAGCGGTATGCCATGGAGGATGTACCCGCCGCCGCTGCCCTCCTGAGAAGCGGTGGTCTGGTAGCCGTCCCCACAGAGACAGTCTATGGATTGGCCGCCCAGGCCGGGGATGACAAGGCAGTCCGTGCTATCTACGAGACCAAGGGACGCCCCCAGGATAAGCCCCTGAGCATCCTGGTCTCCGGTATGGACATGGTGGAACAATACACAAGGAATATCCCCGACGCCGCTTATCACCTGGCTAAACGATACTGGCCGGGTCCTCTGACTATGGTGCTGGAGGACGGAGGCCGAGTGGCCTCTGCCGTCACCTGCGGCGGCAATACTCTGGGAGTCCGCTGCCCAGACCACCCTATGACCCTGGCCTTAATCAAG
>JABUSR010000268.1 GCA_021442645.1 Ruminiclostridium sp. | reverse complement strand
TCGCTGTTCTCGCCGCCCATGATGCCGGCCAGACCCACAGCGCGGGTCTCATCGGCGATGACCAGCATGGAGGAGGTCAGGTTTCTCACATTGCCGTCCAGGGTGGTGAGGGTCTCGCCCTCCTCCGCCCGGCGGACGATAATCTTGCCACCCTTCACATAGCGGTAGTCAAAGGCGTGCATGGGCTGGCCATACTCCAGCATGACGTAGTTGGTGATGTCAACGATGTTGTTGATGGGGCGGACGCCGGAGGCACGCAGGCGCTCACGCATCCACTTGGGGGAGGGGCCGATTTTCACGTTGCGGACCATACGGGCCGTATAGCGGGGGCACAGGTCATCGGCAGGGGTCTCCACATCAAGCAGGTCTGTGAGGCTGCCGGTGCCCTCGCCCTTCACCACGGGCTCGTGGAGGGTAAGCTCCTTGCCGTAGGTCACAGCGGCCTCACGGGCCAGGCCGATGACTGACAGGCAGTCCGGGCGGTTGGGGGTAATTTCAAACTCCACCACATGGTCGTCCAGACCCACCGCGGCGCGGATGTCCTGGCCGATTTCCAGACCGACCAGCTCGGGGTCGTCGGACAGAATCCAGATGCCGTCCTCAAAGGCGGCGGGGAAGTCGCGGCTGTCCAGACCCAGCTCCTTGAAGGAGCACAGCATACCGTTGGAGGGCTCCCCACGGAGCTTGCCCTTCTTGATGCGGATGCCGCCGGGCAGGGTGCTGTTGTGCTTGGCAACGGGCACCAGGTCACCCTGTTTCACGTTCTGTGCGCCGGTGACAATCTGAATGGGGGCCTCTTCGCCCACGTCCACCTGGCAGATCCACATGTGGTCAGAGTCCTCGTGCCGGACGATTTCCACCACGCGGCCTACCACCACGTTGGAGATCTCGTCGCCCTCAACCTCCGTAATCTCCACCTTGGAGCCGGAGAGAGTCATATCTTCCGAAAAATCATGGTCGTTGGCGTCGATGCTGACGAATTCATTCAGCCATTTTCTTGACAGTAACATTGGTTCTCTCTCCTTTCTCAGAACTGCTCCAGGAAGCGGACGTCGTTTTCAAAAATCAGGCGCAGGTCAGAAATCTTGAAGCGGCGCATAGCCATGCGCTCCAGACCCATGCCGAAGGCCCAGCCGGAGTACTCCTCAGAGTCGATGCCGGACATTTCCAAGACCTTGGGGTGAATCATGCCGGCGCCCAGGATCTCGATCCAGCCTTCGCCCTTGCAGGTAGGGCAGCCCACGCCGCCGCACTTGTGGCACTGGACGTCCATCTCGCAGGAGGGCTCGGTGAAGGGGAAGTGGTGGGGGCGGAAACGGGTCTTGGTGCCCTCACCGTAGAGCTGTTCCATAACGGCAGTCAGGGTGCCCTTCAGGTCGGCCATGGTGATGTTTTTATCGATGACCATGCCCTCCACCTGGTGGAACATGGGGGAGTGGGTGGCGTCGACCTCGTCCTTGCGGTAGACGCGGCCGGGGGCCAGGATGCGGATGGGCAGGGGCTTGGTCTCCATAGCGTGGACCTGCATGGGGGAGGTCTGGCTGCGGAGCATCACCCGGCTGCCTTCGTCGAAGTAGAAGGTGTCGGACCAGTCGCGGGAGGGGTGGCCTTCCTCTGCGTTCAGTCGGTCAAAGTTGTAGTAGGCCAGCTCCACCTCGGGGCCGTCCAGGATGGTAAAGCCCATGCCGACGAAGATTTCCTTTATTTCTTCCAGGGCGATGTACATGGGGTGCTGATGGCCCAGTTTTTTCTCCCGGCCGGGGATGGTCACGTCCACGGCCTCGTCCTTCAGGCGGGCCTCCAGCTTGATTTCCTCCAGCTGGGCCTTCCGGGCCTCAATCTCTGCGGTGAGCAGTTCCCGCACCTCGTTGGCCAGCTGGCCGATGACGGGGCGCTCCTCTGCAGAGAGCTTGCCCATCTGCTTCAGAACGGCGGTGAGTTCGCCCTTTTTGCCCAGGTACCTGACCCGGAGGCTCTCCAGCTCTTCGGAATCCCCGGTCTCCGCCAGGGCCGATAGGGCGCTCTGCTTGATGCTTTCCAGTTGTGCTTTCATGCTGCTTCCTCCAATGTATCTTTGGAATAAACGAAGGGGAGTTTTCCCGGAGAAATAAAAAGACCTCTCATCCCGATTAAACGGGACGAAAGGCAATGTCTTCCGCGGTACCACCCGAATTTCACGCAGAGTCTGCGTGCACTTCATTGTCCGGTAACGGCGGACCCTCCGCCGGCGTCTTTCCCCGCCGAAACTCCAGGGCGAACCAAGCGGCAGAACACACAGGACGGCTTTCAGCCGGTGACCGTCCTTCTCTGAGAGGTCGGGACCGCTATTTTCCCCTTCACAGTTTTTACATTTTAAAACTTTACCATAAAAAAGGTTGAAAATCAAGATGGAAAATCCTATAATCAAATGTTAGAGATGGAATCTTTTCATCCGCTGAACAATACCTGTGCAGTCACACTGCGCCTGACGGGAGGGAGCACGATGGTGGAAGTGACAGCGTCCTTCCTGGGGGATTGTTTGCCCCGGCGGGACCGGAACGGCCACAAGGGGACCTATGGCAGGGTGCATATTCTGGCCGGCTGTGTCGGGTTTACCGGTGCACCCGTTTTTGCATCGCAGGCCGCTGTGCGGACCGGCTCCGGCCTGGTGTTTCTCTCCGTGCCGGAAGAAATCTGGCCTGTTGTGGCGGTGAAGAGCGCAGAGGCCATGCCGTCCCCGGTTCCCCCGTTTCCCGTCCTGTTGGAAAAGATGAACGCCGCCGACGGGGTCCTCATCGGCCCCGGTCTGGGCCGCAGTCGGAAGACCGATGTCCGAACCCTCCGCCTGGTGGAGCAGGTCCGGGCTCCACTGGTGCTGGATGCCGACGGCCTGAACGCTCTGGCGGAACATATGGAAGTTCTGAGCGCCCGGCACGGTCGGCTGACCGTCCTGACGCCCCACGACGGGGAATTTCTCCGGCTGACCGGCGGGGAAGCCATGGAAGGGCT
>JABUSR010000061.1 GCA_021442645.1 Ruminiclostridium sp. | reverse complement strand
ACCGAACGGTACGCACGGTGGTGTGAGAGGTCGGTCACTCAACTAATGGGTGACCTCCTGCTCGATCTTCTAGGGCAGGGTCAGGGGGACAGGAAGTCCTCGAAGGCGGTCTGCACGTCTGCATTGCCGTCGCAGATGAGAAGGACGGCGTATTGGCCCCAGGTAAAGACCAAGGCCTTTTCAACCCGCTCGGCTTCGCTGGGGGAGTACTGCTTGAAGAGAGCCAGGCGCTGATCCCGGTGAGCTCTGAGCGTGTCTGCAGCCTCCTCGACGTCCGCCGGATCTGTTACGGCAATAACGGCGATCTCGTCCGATGTACCCGAGGAGGAGTAGGACAGGAGGAAGTCCGTAACCTTATCATAGGAGAGGTCGGAAAGATAGGGGAAAAGGGCCTCAGCATCCTTCACCTGGCCGGTGATGGAGAGCATCTCCGGCAGGGAGGAATCGGCCTCCAGGAGAATCTTCTGTAGGTCCTCCATGTCAGCCGTTTCGGCAACGGGGGTGCTTTCCCCGCTGCAGCTGCACAGGGTCAGGGCTGTGAGCCCGGCAAGGAAAAGGGGGAGCAGTCTATATTTTTTCATGGTTATCCCTCTGCCTCCTCTGTGAACTCTTCGTCCATGGCCTCCCAGCCGCCCAGTTCGCCGAAGGCCTCGTAGACGGCCTCGGCGGCCTTTTCCAGTTCTTCTTCAGAAAGCTCAGATGTGGGAACCGTGTCAAAGCCGTTGATGTGGATGGCCAGCACATACTCGGTGCCCGTGATATGCATCCAGGTCCAACTCATCCAGAGGGGGCCAAAGTCCCCGCTATCCACGTAGGATTGGATATCGCAGAGCATAGCTTCTGCAATCTGGGCTGTTTCTTCGTCTATGACAGAGAAGCTCAGGGCAACCAGTCCGGACTGCTCTTCCAGGGCCTGCCGGACCCGGGACGGGATCTGGTAAATATCATCCAGGGTCTCTTTGTTCTGGATGGCGTAGTTATAGGCCGTGCCATTGGCAGCGGGGAAGAAGTTGATATCCCAATCATGGGACTCCCCGGCAATTTGGTCGTTCATGTTGAAGCTAGCGTAGCTGGCAGCCCCCTGGTCAGAGTAGATGTCCACATGGTACCATGCGTTGTCTAACTTTACAAGGTTCCAGGAGTGGACCAGGTCAGTGGAGTGAATCACCATGCACTCGATATCCATCATCTGCATAAACATGCGGAAGGTGGTGGCATAACCTACGCAGACGGCGTTGTGATATTTCAGGGTGCCGTAGGGGTTGTCGCAGTCCTCGCGGGTCTGGGGGATGACTTGGAGGACGCCGGTGTCGTAAGAGAGCTGGGTGGTCATCCAGTCATAGACGGCCAGTTCTTTTTCGTAGGGCGTCATGTCCTCGGTGATGATCTCATCCAGAACGGCGGAGGCCATCTCCAAGGTTTCCTTATCCCGGTCGCTAAGGCCGGAATCGCTACCGGAGCGGTAGGCGTCGGAGATCTGAGTGGTTGAGCGGATCCAGAAGTTATCCATGATGGCGATGTCGTCTTCTTGGGTTCCCCCGGGGGTCAGACCCATAGAGATCTTAATCTCCCCTAGAGAGCGGACGGTGACCAGGCTGGTGACGGCGCTGAAGGCAACACCGACCACCAGAACGGAGGCCAAGATGATAGCACCGAGTTGCTTCTTGTTCGTTGTCATGAAACATCTCCTTTTGTCTCTGTGTCTGAAGGTACATCCAGAGGATAGTAGCCCTTGGATGGTAAGTCAAGGGATTTAAGAAAAATTTAAGAAAGAAAAACATCCTGCCTGCCCCTTGATGGGGCGGGCAGGACGGGGGTATGGGAGTTATTTTTTCCCCTGGCCCAGTGTATTCAAATCGTAGGGTGTGGTCTGGTAGACGTAGTAGTTCAGCCAGTTGGTGTAGATGAGCTGGCCGGCAGAGCGCCACCGGACGATTGGCGTCTGGGTGGGGTCGTCGTTGGGGAAGTAGTGCTTGGGCACGTCGATGTCCAGCCCGCGGTTCACATCCCTCTGGTACTCCAGAAGCAGTGTGTTGCGGTCGTATTCCAGGTGGCCCAGGAAGAAAAACTGGCGGCTGTCTTCGGTTTTCACGGCAAAGACGCCTGCCTCATCGGAGACGGCCAGGACTTCCAGGTCAGGGACCTTGCGGATGTCTGCCTCCAGCACCTCAGTGTGCCGGGAGTGTGGGGCATAGAATCGGTCGTCAAAGCCCCGGAACAGAGGAGAGGAGGGCTTCAGCACCCGGTGATCAAAGACACCGAAGACCTTCTTGGGCAGGGAGTACTTGGGAACACCGTAGTGGTAGTAGAGCCCGGCCTGCGCACCCCAGCAGATATGGAGGGTGGAGTGGACGTGGGTTTTGGACCAGTCCATGATCTGGCATAACTCGTCCCAGTAGTCCACATCCTCGAAGTCCAGGTTCTCTACCGGCGCACCGGTGATAACCAGACCATCATAGTATTTCTCCTTAATCTCGCCAAAGCTGGTATAGAAGGACTCCAGGTGGCTGTGGTCCACGTTCTGGGCCTCGTGGCTCACGGTCTGGAGCAGCTCCGCCTGGATTTGCAGGGGCGTGTTGGAGAACTTCCGCATCAGCTGCGTCTCCGTCACGATTTTGGTGGGCATCAAGTTCAGAATCAGAATCTTAAGAGGGCGGATATCCTGGTGCATGGCCCGGTACTCAGTCATGACGAAGATATTCTCACTCTCCAGAATCTCTCGGGCAGGAAGGGAATTGGGTATTTTAATCGGCATGAAACAGCCTCCTTCTTGACGGTTCGTGAACTATATTATAGCGGAAAGAGGAGGGGAACGCAATGGGGAAAGGAAGAAAGAATCGGAAAGAGGGGAAATGTGGATAACTTCAGGTGCTCTTCTGATTTTTGAGGAAGCATTCCACGACAGAACGAAAAAATGTGGAAAAATCGGAAAGGCGAAGAAAAAAGGGTTGACATTTGAGGGGGTCGGTGGTAATATAACAAAGCTGTCGCGAAT
>JABUSR010000034.1 GCA_021442645.1 Ruminiclostridium sp. | reverse complement strand
CCCCTGGAATTCTACGGCATCAGCGAGGAGGAGGAACGGGAGCAGGCCATGCGCCTGGGTGTGGCTGAGCGGCCGCTGAGCCCCGGCAAGACCCTGGGGTACCTGACGCTCTTCCAGCTGATGATGTGCGTACAGTGCCTGCCCGGCCGGGAACGGCCGGAGCTGGTGATGATCGGCGTGTCCTTCGGCCTTCTGGTGGCGGCTATGTGGACGATGTATGCCCTCTACCGGGTCCTGAAGAGAACAGCCTTTGAGGCAGAGACCATCGCCTTCTTCCTGTGTACGGTCTCCTTTGCGGTCACGGCGGCCTACTCCCCCCAGACCCTTCTGAAGCAGACCATTGCCATGCTGATGGGCCTGTGCATCTTCCTGGCCCTGAGTATGCTCCTGCGAGACATCCGGGCAACGGTCTCCCTGCGCTGGCCGGTGGCCATACTCACCTGCCTGCTGCTGATTTTCAACGTGGTGCTGGGTCAGGCCATCTTCGGTGCAAAAAACTGGGTGGACCTGGGTATCATCAGCTTCCAGCCCTCGGAGTTCGTGAAGATCGCCTTCATCTTTATCGGTGCGGCCACCCTGGACCGCCTCTTCGCCCGGCGAAACCTGATTTTTACGGTGCTGTTCTGTGGGTTCTGTATGGGCTGCCTGGCCCTGATGAGTGACTTCGGCACGGCCCTGATCTTCTTTGTGGCCCTGCTGGTCATTGCCTTCCTGCGGTCCGGCGACATCGGTTTCCTGGCCCTGATGGGCACGGCAGCGGTGGCCGGCGGCGGCCTGATCCTGCGATTCAAGCCCTATATTCTGAACCGATTTGAGGCGTGGCGGCACGTGTGGGAATTTTATAATGAGAGCGGAGGCTATCAGCAGACCCGTACCATGTCGGCCATCGCCAGCGGCGGCCTCTTCGGGAAGGGAGCGGAGGACAGTTTCCTGAAAAGTATCGGTGCGGCCAATACCGATCTGGTCTTCGGCGTCATCAGTGAGGAGTTCGGGCTTATTATGGGCCTCTGCACGGTGTTTGTGCTGCTGGTGCTGGTCTTCTACGCTATTCGCTGCGCCACGACCGCCCGCTCCAGCTACTATGTGATTGCGGCAAACTCTGCGGCGGCTATGCTCATCTTCCAAGCCTCGCTGAACGTGTTGGGCGCGGTGGATATCCTGCCCCTCACCGGTGTCACGTTGCCCTTTGTCTCTGTGGGTGGCTCCAGTATGATCTCCTGCTGGGGGCTGCTGGCCTTCATCAAGGCGGCAGACACCCGACCAAATGCCAGCTTTACAATCAAACTGCCCAAGCGCATCCGCGGCTGGATTCCGGCGGACTCCGGCGGAATCTATGACGGCTGGGACGAGGCGTATGACGAGTATTACGAGGACGATTACGACGACTACGACGATTACGATGACTACGATGGGGACTACCCGGACGGCTATGTCTACGATGAGCCCTATGACCAGTATGAAGGGTACGATACCTACGACAGGGCCCGGGCGGACTGGGAGGACCCGCCGCCCCCCGGCGAAGAGGACTATACCCGGCGATGGAAGACCGGCATTGATGACTGGGAAAACATCGCCGACGCCGGACGGAAGAACCCTGAAGGAAGGGGGCGAGGGAGATGAAACGACTGCGCAGACGGACCGGGATCGTGGTGATCCTGGCAATCGGGCTGGCAGTGGGCATGATTTACTTCTGCACGCAGCTCTTTACCAAGGGAAATGACTGGGTGGGCTTCTTTGGCTCCCGGTACTACGCCACCGGCGCCATCTACGACAGCCGGGGGGTCAAGCTCTACGACGGTGAGACCGGGACCTATGCGGACAGCAGCACCACCCGGGTATCTACCCTCCACCTGGTGGGCGACCGGAACTTCGGTACCTCTCTGCGCTCTGCCATGTCAAGCCGACTGACGGGGTACAACCCCATTACCGGCACCACCCTGGGCAGCCACGATGTGACGCTGACGGTAAATGCGGCCCTGAACGAGACGGCCTATGGGGCCCTGAACGGCCGCAAAGGCGTGGTGGCGGTGTACGACTACCTCACCGGAGACATCAAGTGCCTGGTGAGCGCACCCTCCTACGACCCCAACAATCCGCCCGCTGATATCAACGAGAACAGCGCCTATGACGGCGTGTATCTGAACCGGTTCTTCTCCGGGACCTACCCGCCCGGCTCCACCTTCAAGCTGGTGACGACAGCGGCGGCCATTGAGAAGAAGCAGGACCTGAGCGAGTTCACCTACACCTGCACCGGATCCCTGCAGATCGGGGAGGACACGGTTACCTGCCCCTATGCCCATGGGACAAACATGAACATTGACCGGTGTCTGGCGACCTCCTGCAACGGGGCCTACGCCACCCTTGCCCTGGAGTTGGGGGGGGAGACCCTGGAGGCGTATATGGAAACAGCCGGGCTAATGGATTCCCTGACCATCAACGACATCCACACCGCCAAGGGCAGCTTTGTCGCAGCGGCGGAGGGCTCTGTGAACCTGGGCTGGTCCGGGGTCGGCCAGTATAAGGACCTGGTCAATCCCTGCACTATGCTGGCCTTTATGGGCGGCATTGCCAACCGGGGCGTGGCTGTGGTGCCCAAGCTGGTGGACAAGGAGACCCTGGCCGGGTCGTCTGTGCCGGCGGCATTCCCCGACGGTACGGATACCTATTCTATCTTCAATGAGGCCACCTGCGCCCGACTGAAGGAGATGATGCGGAACAACGTGACCACCCAGTACGGGCAGGGCCAGTTCGGGGACCTGGCGGTCTGTGCCAAGTCCGGCACGGCAGAGGTGGGCGGCGGCAGCCAGCCCCACGCCTGGTTTACCGGGTTCATCGACGACCCCAACCACCCCCTGGCCTTTGTGGTCGTGGTAGAGAACGGCGGGTCCGGGGCCAGCGTGGCAGGCAGTATTGCGGCCAAGGTCCTGGCTCAGGCCGTTGCCGCAGGGTAATACTCAAAGCTGATTAAAAATAGACATTTTTAATCAGCGCTTTTGAAGCATCTAA
>JABUSR010000218.1 GCA_021442645.1 Ruminiclostridium sp. | reverse complement strand
CTGATGCAGCTGCATCAGGGGGTATTCCTATTTGAAGAACAATCTGCCCGGCGCTCAGTCTGTCTCGATGAGGCCCACGCGGCGGGCGTGGCGGCCGCCCTCGAACCCGGTGTTCAGGAACACCTCCACGATCCGCTCCGCCATGTTCTTGCCTACCATACCGGCTCCCATGGCCAGCATATTCGCGTCGTTGTGGCGGCGAGTCATCTCTGCGGCCAGGGGATCACTGCACAGTGCACAGCGGACGCCCTTCACCTTGTTGGCAGCAATGGAGATGCCAATGCCCGTAGTGCAGATGACAATACCCCGGTCACATTCACCAGAAGCCACTGCCTTAGCAGCGGCACGGCCGAAGATGGGGTAGTCGCAACTCTCCTTGCTGTCACAGCCGAAGTCCTTGTAGGGAATGTTCTCCTTATCCAGATAGGCCTTGACGGTCTCTTTCAGGTCAAAGCCACCGTGGTCAGAACCCAATGCAATCATGGTTTTCTCCTCCTTATTTCTGCAATCCCGGGGGATTATTTCAGCCGGATCATTTTCGGTTTTCGTTCGTGGTACAGGGCTACATAGCGGAATCCGCAGTCCTGCATAATCTGGTATACCTCGGGGATGCCCCGTCCCACCGGGCCGGGGGCGTGGGCGTCGGAGCCCACGGTGACAATCTCACCGCCGGCCTCCTTGAAGAGTTTCAGCACCGGAATCCATTCTGCCAAGGTCTGGCCCTTCCAGGTGTTGATTTCGATTCCCTTACCGGCCTCCGCCGCCAGACGGCAAATCTCAAAAATCTGATCCCGGTACCGCTCGATGCCGGGGGGCTCGGGATAGTTCCCCTTCATGTACCGCAGGGGGTAAATGATATGGCCCACCACATCGTAAAACTCCGGTGTGGCCGCCAGGGTCTGCATGGACTCGAAGTAATTGTTTAATGCTTGATAGCAATCATCTAGCGTGGCGTAGTCCAGCATATAGAAGTCCCGGCCACCGGCCGCCGGACTCAGGTTGTGGGCTGAGCCGATGACGAAGTCCAGACCAGGCTCACTTAAAATCTCCCGGGTCTCTTCCGGATACAGAAAGCCCATACCCAGCTCCACGCCCATAGGCAGATCCAGTTTTGTCCCGTAGGCGTCCAGCATGGCCTTGCGCTCCCGGCGGACAGGGGCCCAATCGTAGGTGGGTGTAGGCTCCCCCTCCAGGCTCAGCAGGTCACAATGGTCGGTGAGGGTCAGACTGGTAATGCCGTATTCCACAGCCTTCCCGGCCATACTCACCATGGGGACCTCACTGTCCGGAGAACAGACGGAGTGGGTATGACAGTCAGCAAGAAACATGACGGCAGCCCTCACTTCTTCTTTTTGCGCTTGAAAATGCCTCCGGACTCCTCATCACCGGAGGGACCGGGTGCATCGGGATCCTCCCCCATGACCTCGGCAAACTTCCTCAGGGCCTCCCGCTGGGCCTCGTTCATGGACCGGGGAACTTCCACGCGAATGGTAACGAATTGGTCGCCGCGGCCTCGTCCGTTGAGGATGGGGACACCCTTCCCCCGCAGGCGGAGGGTCGTGCCGGGCTGAGTTCCTGCAGCCACGCTGCACTTCACCTTGCCGTCCAGAGAGGGGATCTCAATCTCTGCACCCATAGCCGCCTGGAAGAAGGAGACGGTCTGATCCAGATAGATGGCCGTACCCTCCCGGCGGAGCCGGGCGTGGGGCGCCACATTGATGCCCACGATGAGATCACCGGCAGGACCGCCGTTTCGGCCAATGTCGCCCTGGCCGCGGACGGAAATCGCCTGGCCATTGTCGATACCGGCAGGGACCTTTACGCTGACCTTTTTGGACTTCCTCAGGCCGCCGGAGCCGCCGCAGGATTTACAGGGCCGGTGGATGATTTTACCCTCGCCCCGGCAATTGGGGCAGACCGTAGCGGTGGCCATAGTGCCAAACATCGTCTTCTGCTGGATGCGCACCTGACCGGAGCCGTGGCACTCGGGGCAAACCTCTGCCGTGGTGCCCTCGGCACAGCCGGAGCCGCCGCAGGAGTCGCAGGCCTCTACGTGCTGGATGGTAACATTCCTCTCGCAACCGAAGGCGGCCTCCTCCAAAGTCAGGTTCAGGGAGGCCCGGACAGTCTGGCCCTTTGCCGGGCCGGTGCGGCTCTGACCGCCGCCGCCGAAGCCGCCAAAGCCGCCGCCGAAGAAGGACCCAAAGATATCGCCCATATCAAAGCCGCCGAAGCCGCCGCCGGGACCGCCGGCCCCGAAGTTGGGATCCACCCCGGCAAAGCCGAACTGGTCGTACTTTGCCCGCTTGTCTTTATCAGAGAGTACCTCATAGGCCTCGTTTATCTCCTTAAAGCGGGCCTCTGCCTCCTTATCCCCGGGGTTCAGGTCCGGGTGGTTTTGCTTTGCCAGCTTACGGTATGCTTTTTTCAGTTCATCGTCCGAAGCGCCCTTCTGAACGCCAAGGACTTCGTAATAATCTCGTTTGTTCTTGGTATCTGCCATTGGGATTCACCTCACAAAGGTTCTCTATGTTACAGAAGCAGGGGGACAGGAAATCCTGTCCCCCGCTGCTGTAGGCGTTGGCGTCTGTCCCAGTGAGTCGGGAACCTCGATACAGTTTTACTGATCGTCCACCACGGTGTAGTCAGCGTCCACCACGTCGTCAGGGCCGCAGGTGCCACAGTCGCCGCCGCAGTTGGCACCACCCATATCGGGACCGGGCTGGCCCTGTGCCCCTGCCTGCTGGTACAGCTTCTCGCTGACCTTGTAGAAGGCCTGGGTCAGGTTCTCGGTGGCAGCCTTGATGGCCTCCGTGTCGGTACCCTTCAGGGTCTCCTTGACCTTCTCCACCTCGGCCTGAAGCTGGGTGACCTCGGCAGGATCCAGCTTATCCTTCATCTCTTCGATGGTCTTCTCGCTCTGGTAGACCATCTGATCGGCCTGGTTGCGGGTGTCGACCTCTTCCTTGCGCTTGGCGTCCTCGGCGGCAAACTGCTCGGCCTCCTTGACAGCCTTTTCAATGTCGTCCTTGGACATGTT
>JABUSR010000260.1 GCA_021442645.1 Ruminiclostridium sp. | reverse complement strand
TAGTGACCGAGTAGTGACCAAACGGCGGACGAATTGAGGCTGATTCTGCCGGAACGGTGCGAAAGGAAGGGGGACGACAGAAGAAATCTTTTTCTGCGAACCGGTGACATTACCGGACCGATTTATAATCAGACAGGAGGTATTTAAATGAAGCAATTCAAACGAATCGGATGTTATATCCTTGCGCTCACAATGCTTGTGCTGAGTGTTCCCTTTACAGCGGGAGCGACGAGCGACGACGGTGCGACCCCCGTTCCTGTTGGACCGGGGGGCATTGTGCCGGGCCATTATGACATCCAAGTAGGAGATGTTACGTATAAATACGTTGACGGAGAGGAACTTTTTAACGGGGATACGACCAGAGGGGCACTCTGTATGTTCTACAATGCCTCAGACAGCTATATCCATCGCTCCCTTAATATTTATGACATCGTTGAACCCAACAGCGGCCTGAACTGGGAAAAGCCGTATTTTGAGGAGGTAGGGTACTGCTGCAAATGGGTCTTGGAATGGGACCCTCAGTGCGACAACGGAGAAGGGGCCTTCATCATCTACTATGCTGAGGACTCGATGACTTCCGACTATGTTGAGATGACAGGTTTTGTTGGAATGGCCGTATGGGATACCACCAACAAAAACCACCTGTTCGGAGACGATGTGCACCACGGTGACGAAGGTTCTGACATCGTTTTATATGAAAAGAAGAAGAGCAGCGACGAAGATGTGGACTACCAGCGCTGGAGCCTCTATCAAGGCAGTGATGGAAACTTCGTGATACAGAACGCCGGAAGTCGGAAATATATCACCCTCGATGATGAAGAGAACTTAACACAGACTGCAGATTCCAGCAGCGCCCTTGTCTTTGAAATCGACCTGTTGGGGGAGAGTATGTCAGAACCCCGTTTAAATCAGGACAAGCATGCGCCCGATGATTATCCGTATTATTTCGGGTATGCGGACCCGTGGATGGCTGCGCTGCCCGATGCCGCCCTGCTCACCTCGGTGAATCTGCCGGGGACCCATGATACGGGGACGGCCAAAACATCTCCGGAAGGTGTTGGAACACTTAAAGATAAGCATTTCACAGATCAAATACTCTATTTTTCGGAACAGCTTACTGCAGGCACCAGATACTTCGATGTGAGGCTCTATGCCGGGAGCAGTACGACCCTCCCGGAGAAAACATGGATTACGCACAATAGTAACTGTATGGATAGAGACGGCTATCTATACGGGCAAAAACTCAGCCTGCAGAGGATGTATGACCAGGCTACCATGTTCCTGGAGCAGAATCCAAGCGAAACGGTCATTTTTTCTATCAAGCCCCAGGGGAATGTATCAGCGCTTTCTATCTCGAACAACAGCAAGGGCATAGAGTACGCGATGGCAACGCTTATCAACAGAGACAAAGCCGGTGACAATCTCAGCGGAAAGAGCTATTTCCTGGAGGGGGACTGCGTTCCCACCATAGGGGAGGCCCGCGGCAAGATCGTTCTCTGGAGAAATTACGACCTCCCTGTTGATCCCTCTGCTTATGGTCTGAAGGAGACGGATTTCGGCCTGGATACGTCAGCGGTTCTGCCGGAAGATGACGAAGTGGACTCTACCCGACGGAACTTTGAGCCTGTGTTTACAGAGAACGAAAGCTATCCTGTGGAGCCGTATTACGAAACGGTGGACGGCGTGACCAAGGAGAGGCGCGTCGCGCTCTATATCCAGCATGCATATAAGGTAGATGCAGACGTTAAGTGGAATTATATCATCGGTGCGTTCAACCAGGCGGCAGGGACAGACCTCTCCTACCCCAACGGAAACGGCCGGGCCTATTTCATAAACTGCACGAACTGTATCGGAGATGGGGGAGGGGCCTTCCCACTTGATACTGCCAAAGACATTAACAAATTGCTGTACAGGGATGAAAAGGGATATTTTGCCGGGAAGTTTACAGGGATCGTCACCTTTAACTTTGTGGATGAGCCCCTTGCCCGGAAGGTTTACAACTCGAACTTTAACGGAACGAACGATTTCTTTGTGTACTCCGTAAAGGGGGCAGAGGTCACCTGCCTGGATGAAATGGTGGTGGCACATCCCCACATTGCGGTGAAGGTTGAGGTTGCGAATAAGGCCGCCGGGGGCACCACGACCAAGACTCTGAAGGAGGGCACCGATTATACGGTAGCATTCAGCCAGTACAACAATGTAGAGAAATCGGTCAAGTATACCATTACCGGGAAGGGAAGCTTTGCGGGGACCGTAACCGGAACCATTAAGCAAAACTATAACGGAATGGTCGATGTGAACAGCAGTGCGTGGTACAGCGAGGCCGTCAACTATGCCATGAGTGAGGGCCTGATGAACGGTGTCAGCAGCACCCGATTCGATCCTACGGGGGACCTGTCCCGCGGGATGCTGTGCCAGATTCTATACAACCTGGAGGGTAAGCCTGCCGTCGCGGGCACGGCGGACTTCACCGATGTGCCGGACGGAAAGTGGTACACCGACGCTGTCAAGCTGGCGACTGTCAAGGGTATTGTAAAGGGCTACGGCAACGGGAAATTCGGGCCCAATGACAATATCACCCGGGAGCAGCTGGCCGTTATGCTCTACAACTACGAGAAGCTTGTGAAAGGCGGCGGCTTCAGCGGGGACTGGGAGTTCCTGCTGGACTTCGCAGATGCGGACAAGGTCAGCAGCTGGGCCGACGAGGCCGTCAAGTGGTGCGTGGCCAACGGCGTCATCAACGGCAAGGGCGGCGACAAACTGGATCCCCAGGGCAAGGCCTCCCGCGCGGAAGTGGCGCAGATGTTCATGAACTACCTGAAAGGCTAACCAACAAAGACATAGAAGCAGGGGGCAGAGTGATCTGCCCCCTGTTGCTTTTGGTGCGAAAAAGCAGCCCCATGGATCAGACGCCTGATCCATGGGGCTGCTGATTATCATACTGAAATCCGATTAAAACAAGACAAGAATTGGCCTGTTTTAATAGTCTCCGCAGAGGCGTCGATTTCGTATGAGACGCCTTTTGAAGCATCAACCGCCCTTTG
>JABUSR010000019.1 GCA_021442645.1 Ruminiclostridium sp. | reverse complement strand
TGCAAGCCGTGTCTCTTTTTATGCTCTCTTCAATTTGCGCAACTTATTGTACCTTATCGTTCTTTTGACGCTTACTTAAGCTCTTTTAAACCACGCGTCTAACGCGTGGTTTTCGGGATACAAAAAGGTCACGCAGAAAAACTGCGTGACCTTTTTTCAAAATCTTCAGAACAAACTCATCTGGCTGGTCTCCGGCATGGAGCCCAGGGCCCCGGCGGCCCGGAGCTGATCCACGTGGGTCTTAGAGACCTTGGGGCAGGCGGCCAGCAGCTCCTCCTGGGAGATGAAGTGGCGGCCCTCCCGGTTCTCCACGATGGAGATGGCCGCCGTCTCCCCCAGGCCGGGAATGGCAGTGAAGGGGGGCAGGAGGGCATTCCGCTCCTCGTTCATGATGAACCTGGTGGCGTCCGACCGGTAGAGGTCGATGTTCTCAAAGGTGAAGCCCCGGAGATAGAACTCATAGCAGACCTCCAAAGTGACCAGCATGTCCTCCTCCACGGCGGCGGCGTCCTTCTCCTTGGCCTCGATCTCCCGCATCTTCTGGCGGCAGATTTCCATACCCCGGCACATGCAGGTGGCGTCTAAGGCCTTGGCCCGGATGGAGAAATAGGCTGAGTAGAAGGCCAGGGGCCGGTGGACCTTGTACCAGGCGATGCGGAAGGCCATCATAACATAGGCCACGGCGTGGGCCTTGGGGAACAGATAGCCGATCTTGGCCAGGGATTCCACATACCAGTCAGGCACGTTATTACTCCGCATGGCCTCCTCCCAGCCATCGCTGAAGCCGTTCTTCTTGACTTTGCCCTTTCGGACGGCCTCCATGATGTCGAAGGACGTCTTGGGCTCCACACCCATCTCCATCAGGTAGAGCATGATATCGTCGCGGCAGCCCACGGTGGAGTCAACGTCGGCGGTGCCGGAGAGGATCAGGTCCCGGGCATTGCCCAACCACACGTCGGTGCCGTGGGAGAAGCCGGAGAGACGGACCAGGGTATTGAACTTCTCCGGCTGGGTGTCCATCAGCATCTGGCGGGTAAACTTGGTATTGAACTCCGGCACAGCCACAGCGCCCGTGGGGCCCAGGACGGGGTCGTCCTCATAGCCAAGCGGGGCGGAGTTGGTAAAGATCGTCATGGTGTCCCGGTCGTCCAGGGGGATAGTCTGGGGGTCCACTCCTGTGAGGTCCTGCATCATGCGGATCATGGTGGGGTCGTCGTGTCCCAGCATATCCAGCTTCAGCAGGTTGTCCTCCATCTTGTGGTAGTCAAAGTGGGTGGTGATGATGTCCGTGCCCGTGTCGTCAGCCGGGTGCTGGACGGGGCAGAAATCGTAGATCTCCCGGTCCTGGGGGATGACCACCATGCCGCCCGGGTGCTGGCCGGTAGTTCGGCGGACCCCGGTACAGCCCAGCGCCAGGCGGCTCTCCTCGGCCTTGGTCACCCGGAGCCCCCGGGCCTCCAGGTACTTTTTCACATAGCCGTAGGCCGTCTTTTCCGCCACGGTACCGATGGTCCCGGCCCGGAACACGTGGTTCTCGCCGAAAAGCTCAAAGGTATACTTATGAGCGTTGGCCTGGTACTCACCGGAGAAATTCAGGTCGATATCGGGGACCTTCTTGCCGCCGTAGCCCAGGAATGTCTCGAAGGGGATGTCAAATCCGTCCTTCACGTATTTTGTGCCGCAGACGGGGCAGACGGCGTCGGGCATATCGGCACCGCAGCCGTAGCCCGCACCGGACTCAAAGTCCGAGTGCCTACAGTTGGGGCAGCGATAGTGGGGAGGCAGGGAGTTGACCTCGGTAATGCCCGAGAGAAATGCCACGATAGAAGAACCCACAGAGCCCCGGGAGCCCACCAGGTATCCGTGCTCCAGAGAGTTCTGCACCAGCTTCTGGGCAGACATGTAGATGACGTCGTACTTGCGCTCGATGATGCCGGGCAACTCCAGTTGGATGCGGTCCTTGACAATCTGGGGCGGGTCCTCCCCGTACAGTTCGTGGGCCTTTCCCCACACCAGGTCGTACAGCTCCTTGTCTGAGTTCTCCAGCTTGGGGGCAAAGAGGCCGTCGGGCAGGGGCTTCACATTGTCGCACCAGGAGGCCACCAGCTGAGTGTTTGTGACCACCACCTCATAGGCCTTTTCGGGTCCCAGGTATTCAAACTCCTTCAGCATCTCCTCGGTGGTGCGGAAATACAGGGGGTTGGGGGCGTCGGCGTCGTCGAAACCCTTGGTGTCCAGGAGGACATGGCGGTAGGCCTCCTCCTCCGGATCCAGGAAGTGGACGTCACCGGTGGCGCATACCGGCTTGCCCAGGGCCTCTCCCAGGCGGACCACCGTACGGTTCCACTCCCGTATCTGCTCCCAGTCCCGGGCGATGGTCTTACCGTTCTTATCGGGTCGGAGCATAAAGGCGTTGTTGGACAGGGGTTGGATTTCCAGGTAATCGTACCAGGAGGCGATGCGGCAGAGTTCCTCCCATTCCTTGCCCCGGACGATGGCGTGGTAGAGTTCCCCTGCCTCGCAGGCGGAGCCCAGAATCAGCCCCTCCCGGTTGGCGTTAATCTCGCTCTTGGGCATTATGGGGAACCGGCGGTAGTATTTCAGGTGGCTCAGGGAGATGAGCTTATACAGGTTCCGCAGACCGGTCTGGTTTTGGGCCAGGACCACCAGGTGCTTGGGCATCCGCTTTGTCTTACCCATGGAGCCGGTCTTGGCGATATTCTCGTTGATCTGCTGGAGGCGCTCCACCCCCCGGTCCCGCAACATCTGAATGAAGGGAATCAGCATATAGGCCACCATGGCCGCGTCGTCCGAAGCCCGGTGGTGGTTGAAGTCCGGCAGATTCAGGTGTCGGCAGATTACGTCCAGCTTGTATTTGCCCAGTTCGGGCAGGAGATTCTGTGCCAGGGGCAGGGTATCCAGCGCAGTGGGTTCAAAGGGGATTCCGCAGCGCTTGCACCCCTCCCGCACAAAACCGATGTCGAACTCTGCATTGTGGGCAGCCAGGGGGCGCCCGTCCACAAAGTCCAGAAAGGCACGCAGGGCCTCCTCCTGGC
>JABUSR010000207.1 GCA_021442645.1 Ruminiclostridium sp. | reverse complement strand
GAGACCTTCAGGTTCCCAGTTCCCATTTTCACGGGTTTTTGTGGCGGTACAGGCACAAAATCCGCCCGGGTTAGCACCCCAAAAAAGTGAATCTCTTAAGAAAAACTTAATCTCTTTCCCCATTGTTTCTTAAGCTCGCCCGGGGTATGATGATAGCATCATAAGACAGCGAGGAGGGCTCCCCATGTACAACATTTTGGTGTGTGACAACGAGCGGGACATTGTCTCCGCCCTGACCATCTACCTCACCAACGAGGGTTACCGGGTCTTCCCCGCCTACGACGGCAGGGAGGCTCTGGCCGTGGCCGGCCGGGAGGACATCCATCTGGTCCTGCTGGACATCATGATGCCCAACATGGACGGCATCACCGCTATGACCCGGCTCCGGGAGACCTCTAACCTGCCGGTAATCCTCCTCACCGCCAAGAGCGAGGACACCGATAAGATCCTGGGCCTCAACTTAGGGGCCGACGATTACATTACCAAGCCCTTCAACCCCGTGGAGATGCTGGCCCGGGTGAAGTCCCAACTCCGGCGATACCTACAACTGGGCAGCGGCACCGTGCAGCCCGCAGCCCTGACGTGCGGGGGCATCGTCCTGGATGACCGGACTAAGGAAGTCACCCTGGACGGGGACCCGGTGAGCCTCACCCCCCGGGAGTATGATATTCTGAAACTCCTGATGCAGTCCCCCGGCGCTGTCTTCTCCCCCCGGGACATCTACCGCAGGGTGTGGGGAGAGGATCCCTTCGGCACAGAGAACACCGTAGCCGTCCACATCCGCCACCTGCGGGAAAAGCTGGAGTACGACCCCTCAGAGCCTCGGTACATCAAGGTCCTTTGGGGCCAGGGGTACAAGCTGGAAGGAGGCAACCCATGAAAACAAGAATAATCAGGCCCTGGGCCAAGGCCCTGGCGGCAGTTCTGTGCATAGCCTCCCTCACCGCCGCCCTGACCGCCCTCTTCCCGGTTTCGGAGTTGGCGGGGGCTGGAGGCTTCCAACCCGACGGCTATGAAGGTATGCTGCACCGGCGGGAGCAGCTGCTGGTGGAGGAACGGGTCTTAGAGCTCCATTGTCTGCTGAGCGATACGGGCGCCAACATAGACCCGGAAGCGACGCTGGAGGCCGAGTTCACCGATCCCAACTTCCTCTATGAGGTGAAGGACGAGAGCGGCCAGATTCTGGCCGCACATAAGAATCAGGGTCCCTACCGGGCCCGGTATAGCGAAACCATAGAGCGCTATCGCCCCAATTCGGCGGTAATCACCGAAACGGAGGTCTACCCCACCCCTGAAGCCCTGGATGCCGAGATAGCCGCCATCCTGGCCGCCCACCCTTACGCCGCCATCGAACAGGAGACCCTGGATACCGGCGGTATCCGCCTGACCTACTCCTACCCCGCAGAGGATCCGGAGACTATCACCATCACCGGCTTCCTGCGGCAGGACCTGGTGAACAGCGGGACTATCTACCAGGAGCTCACCCGGCTGGAGTTCCTGTACGCCCACCAGACCCTGTTGCTGGTCCTGTTGGCCGGAGGGCTTTGCCTGGGATTGCTGACCCTGGCCTTCCTGTGCCGAGCCGCCGGACATAAAGCCGACAGGGAGGGAATCACCCTCCTGTGGTGGGACCGGGTAATCCCCCCGGAGCTCACCCTCTGCCTCCTCCTTGGGGCGGCCGTCCTCTCCCTCGCCCCCCTCTGGAACATCGTGTGGGATCTGTGGACCCTCCCCCTCCTGGCTGCCCGGACCGGGTTCATCGCCCTGTGTCTGACGGCGGCGGTGGCCGCCCTCCTGTCCTTGGTACGCCAGGGGAAGGGGGGGACCCTGCGGCAGACCTCCCTCCTGGGGAAGCTGGGCAGGGGATTGACGGCACTGGGCCGGAAGTTCTCCCTCGCCCTGACCCGTCTGCTGGATCGGCTCCCCCTCTTCTGGGCGGTCGCCCTGGGTTTCCTCCTCCTCTGCGTGCTGGAGTTCCTCTCTATTTTGATTATGGTCCAATTCTGGAACCCGATTCCTGGTGCCATTCTGTGGCTGCTGCTGAAACTGGCCGCCTGCGCCATCCTGATCTGGGCTGTTCTGGCCATGCGAACCCTGCAGCATGGCGGCGAAGAGCTGGCCGTCGGAAACCTGGATTACCGAGTCCCTCTGGACCGGCTCCGTGGGGCCTTCAGGTCCCACGGGCAGGACCTGAACAGCATCCGATCGGCCATCCACACCGCCGTGGAAGACCAGATGAAGTCGGAACGCATGAAGACCGAGCTCATCACCAACGTGTCCCACGACATCAAGACCCCCCTCACCTCCATCGTCAGCTATGTGGACCTGCTAAAGAAGCAGGAGATGCCCACCCCCGAGGCCCGGGAATACCTGGATGTTCTGGACCGCCAGGCCGGGAAGCTGAAAAAACTCACTGAGGACCTGGTGGAGGCCGCCAAGGCCTCTTCGGGGAACCTACCTGTGGACCTGCAGCCCACCGACGTGAACGTCCTGCTCTCCCAGAGTGCCGGGGAGTACCAGGAGCGCCTTCTGAGCCGAGACCTTCAACTGGTCCTCACCCCCCACCCGGAGAACCCGGTCATCTCCGCCGACGGACGGTTGCTGTGGCGGGTCTTTGAAAATCTGCTGGGCAACATCTGCAAGTACGCCCAGCCGGGCACCCGGGTCTACCTGACCTGCGGGGCTGACGGGGCCCAGGTGGCCCTCACCTTCCGGAACATCTCCGCCACCCCCCTGAACATCTCCCCCGAGGAGCTCATGGAGCGGTTTGTCCGTGGGGACGACGCCCGCCACACCGAGGGGAACGGTCTGGGGCTGTCCATCGCCCGGAGCCTCACCCAGCTCCAGAAGGGTGACTTCCGGGTAGACATCGATGGGGACCTGTTCAAGGCCACCCTCACCTTCCCCCGGCTTGTATGACGGCACCGCCCCAAACTGGGGGTGGCGTCTCCCCGCCCACTCTGCTATAATAGGCCTGCCGACAAAACCGTCGGCAGGCCTTTGATCTTAATCGGAAGGACGGTGGACCCCGTGACATGGTCCCTTCTTTTAAAATGCGCCGCCACCATGGGGGTCGCCATGACCCCCGTGCTGGAGCTTCGGGG
>JABUSR010000020.1 GCA_021442645.1 Ruminiclostridium sp. | reverse complement strand
ATCACCCGGGAGCAGCTGGCGGCCATCCTGTGCCGCTATGCGGCCTTCAGGGGTGAGGATGTGAGTCTGGACCCCGACACCAATTTCCTGAGCTGGAACGATGTCCGGGACATCTCCGGCTGGGCAAAGGACAGCCTCTTCTGGTGCATCCAGGAAGGCCTCGTGAACGGCAAGGGCAACGGAAACCTGGATCCCCAGGGCACCGCAACCCGCGCCCAGGTGGCACAGATTCTGATGAAGTACCTCGGGAAATAATGCGTTATGCCAAAAGAGGCTGCAGCAACCGCTGCAGCCTCTTTTATATGTCGCGGAATTATAGGGGGCACAGCCTGTTTTCCCGACCACCTCGTTCACCCATCTGATGCTCAAAGCTGATTGAAAATGTCTATTTTTAATCAGCTTTGAGTATTAACAGTATGCGTTGCAATACGCTTCAGATTAATTTTCTAAAAAATAGAGTCAATAATAAAAGTGTGATTATTATGCCATAATTTCAATATAAATATGTGATTGGAGGTTGCATTTTTTATTCCTTCTGCGTATAATAAAAGTGTGATTTCATACCCTCAAATCTCTGATAAAAGTGTGATGGAAGGCAAAATATGGAACGATTGATTTTGAACGAACTGCTGGAGTGGAAGAATTCAACCTACCGCAAGCCGCTCATTCTGAAAGGTGTGCGTCAGGTCGGTAAGACATGGATTCTCAAGGAATTCGGCAGACGCTATTATGATAATACCGCCTATTTCAACTTTGATGAAAACGAAGAGTATAAACAGTTCTTTGAGACCACCAAAGATGTTGACCGCATCCTGCAAAATCTGATGTTGGCCAGCGGGCAGAAAATTGAACCCGAAAAAACGCTTATTATCTTCGATGAAGTGCAGGATTGCCCGAAGGTTATTAACTCCATGAAATACTTCTGCGAGAACGCACCGCAGTACCACATCGCCTGCGCGGGTTCTTTATTGGGTATCGCCCTCGCAAAACCGTCCTCTTTCCCTGTGGGTAAGGTCAATTTCATGCAGATTGATCCCATGACCTTCACAGAGTTTCTTCTGGCAAATGGCGACGAGAACCTTGCAAAGTATCTGGAACAGGTAGATACCATTGAACCGATCCCGGATGCATTTTTCAATCCCCTTTATGAAAAGTTGAAAATGTACTATGTAACCGGCGGAATGCCTGAGTCTGTTAAGATGTGGACAGAGGCACGGGATGTTGCTGCCATGCAGGAGGCACTGTCTGGCATTATCGGAGCATACGAGCGTGATTTTGCAAAACACCCCAACCTTAGTGAATATCCGAAGATTTCTTTGATCTGGAAGTCTCTGCCGTCGCAGTTGGCAAGAGAAAATAAGAAATTCATTTATAGGGTAGTGAAACAAGGCGCACGTGCCCGTGAATACGAGGACGCCTTGCAGTGGCTGGTTGATGCCCGCCTGGTGCATAAAATCTACCGCAGCTCCGCTCCCGGCCTGCCTGTTGCTGCTTACGATGACCTTTCCTCTTTTAAGATTTACCTGGTGGATGTAGGACTGCTCCGCCGTCTGGCACAGCTTGCACCTACGGCTTTTGGTGAAGGAAATCGCCTGTTTACAGAGTTCAAAGGTGCTCTGACCGAAAATTTCGTGCTGCAAACATTGGTTACGCAATTTGAAGTGGTGCCCCGGTACTGGACGCAGACCAATCCGCCTTATGAAGTGGATTTCTTGATTCAGAGGGAAAACGATATTTTCCCTGTGGAGGTCAAGTCTGAGGCTAATACCGCCAGCAAGAGCCTGAAAAAGTTCAAGGAACTATTCCCGGACCAAGTCAAGCTCCGTGTCCGCTTCTCGCTGGACAACCTAAAGCTGGATGATGATGTATTGAACATCCCTTTATTTATGGCAGATCAGGCGGATAGACTGATTGGATTAGCACTGAAGAAGAAACAGTAACTGTCAGATAGAATATATTATGCGAAATTCAGACGAGGTAAAAATAGGGGAGGATGTGCCACCATTATTCTCCGCACCGCCTTCTGCAGGAAATTGGTCAAAAAATCGAAAAACGCATTGAACATTTATTAAAAGAATGGTACCATAATAACAGGCATGAGAGAGGTGCAAAGGTCAGGAGTACTGCTTGCCTGCGGGGTAGGACCCGGCGGGCGGGAAAGGGGCCTTTGCCGAGGTTTCGCTGCGGTCCTGCCCGCTGCGGAGCCGGTTTGCGGGAGAAGATCCCGGGAACTGTCGCCCCCACGGGGGGCGGAGCGCTGTCGTGATGCATTCTGTGTGAAGTCATGGCGGTGCCATGACTTTATTTTTTGACAGGAGAGAGAAGAAGATGAAAAAGACACTGCGACGCCTGCTGCCCCTTCTGGCAGTGCTGGTGGTGCTGGCAGTGGGTATGACCGGTACGGCCTTTGCCGCCGGTGACCCCACGGAGGAGTCCGGCACCAAAATGATCGAGTGCCCGGACTGCGGCACCGTTGGCCTGTGCATGACCTGCTACGGCCACGATGAGGCCTGTGAGGACTGCGGCGGAGACTTCCTCTGCCCCACCTGTGAGGGCGTGGGCTACGTGGAGTCCCCCAGCCATTTCTACAATACCATCTGGGCCCTGCTGCCCCCCATCATTGCCATTGCGCTGGCCCTTATCACAAAGGAGGTCTATTCCTCTCTCTTTGTGGGTATTCTGGTGGGCGGCCTGCTCTACTCCAACTTCTCCTTTGAGGGAACCGTCCTCCACGTGTTCAGCGACGGCATCGTGGGTTCGGTAACCGATAGCTACAACATGGGCATCCTCATCTTCCTGGTCATCCTGGGTGCCATGGTCTGCCTGATCAACCGGGCAGGCGGTTCGGCGGCCTTCGGCCGCTGGGCAGAGGCCAACATCAAGTCCCGGGTGGGCGCCCAACTGGCTACCATCATCCTGGGCCTGCTTATCTTCATTGACGACTATTTCAACTGCCTCACCGTGGGCAGTGTTATGCGCCCCGTCACCGATAAGCACAATATTTCCCGCGCCAAGCTGGCCTATCTCATTGACGCAACAGCGGCCCCCATCTGCATCATCGCCCCCATTTCTTCCTGGGCGGCAGCGGTGGCCGGCTTTGCAGAGGACGGCCAGGGCCTGAATCTGTTCATTAAGGCCATCCCCTTCAACTTCTATGCCATCCTGACCAT
>JABUSR010000257.1 GCA_021442645.1 Ruminiclostridium sp. | reverse complement strand
ACGACCTTTGTCCTTTTTGTACAGCAACCCGTTGATTTCCCTTCTAATTCCTACCTTTTTTTCGTGAATTTAGAAAATCTTTGTCAAAATCACGGGATTTGTTAAATTTCTTCTTTTATTTTCCTCTCTGTAATGCTATAATGTACTCGAAGTATAGCGTCCATTTGGATGCACGTGAAACTACTTCCCTGTCCTCCGGGTGCAATTTGCCCGGAAAGCGGAATTGATATCTACAGACCTATGTCTGTTTTTCTTTACCTATATTATGTGAAAACCATAAAAGAAGGTGCCCATTTTGACGAAATACGTGATACGCGGCGGAAAACCCCTCCACGGCGAGGTCACCATCAGCGGCGCTAAAAATGCCGCTGTGGCCATTCTTCCTGCTGCTCTTCTTGTCGACGGCGTCTGCCGCATAGAAAATGTCCCTAACATCAGCGATGTCACCATGATTCTCGAGATTATGAAGGACCTGGGTGCCCAGGTTCGCTTCATTAACCGTACCACCGTGGAGATCGACTCCTCCCATGTGTACAAGCAGAACGTTCCCTACGAGTTGGCCCGCCAGATCCGCGCCTCCTACTATCTCATCGGTGCTCTGCTGGGCCGCTTTGGCCGTGCCGAGGTTCCCCCGCCCGGCGGGTGTGACCTGGGCGTGCGCCCCATTGACCAGCACCTGAAGGGCTTCTCTGCCATGGGCGCAGAAATCCAGGTGGAGAATGGCTTCATCTACGCCGTGGCTCCCGGGGACCGCCTCCGGGGCGCCCCCGTCTACCTGGACGTGGTCTCTGTGGGGGCTACCATGAACATCATGCTGGCCGCCGCTCTGGCCGATGGCCTCACCGTCATCGAAAACGCTGCCAAGGAGCCCCATATCGTGGACCTGGCTAACTTCCTCAACTCCATGGGTGCGGACATCATGGGTGCCGGGACTGACGTCATCAAGGTCCGGGGCGTGAAAACCCTGCACGGCGGCTCTTACTCCATCATCCCTGACCAAATTGAAGCCGGCACCTACATGACGGCCGTGGCCGCCGCCGGCGGCGAGGTCCGCATCAACAACATCATCCCCAAGCACATGGACTGCATCACCGCCAAGCTGGTAGAGATGGGTGTGGATATCCAAGAGGACGGCGACGCCCTCATCGTCCGCCGTTTCGGGAAGCTCCACCGGGCCAATGTAAAGACCCTGCCCTACCCGGGGTTCCCCACTGATATGCAACCCCAGGTTGCCGCTGTTCTCTGCCTGGCAGAGGGCACCAGCATCCTCACCGAGGGCATCTGGGATAACCGCTACCGGTACGCCGACGAGTTCCGCCGCATGGGCGCCAAGATCCAGGTGGACGGAAAGGTGGCTGTCATTGAGGGCGTGGGTCAGCTGACCGGTTCCCCCGTCTGTGCCTGTGACCTCCGGGCCGGTGCCGCTATGATCGTGGCCGGTCTGGCCGCCAGCGGAATCACGGAGATTGACCAAATCCACTATGTGGAGCGCGGCTATGAGGATATCGTGGAGAAGCTCTCCCGACTCGGCGCAGACATCCAGGCAAAAATCACCCCGGACGAGGATTGGCGCACCAGCGCATGCTGAGGCGTCGCCCCGTTTACTCAACACAGAATAAACGGACGGCGGAACCACCGCCGTCCGCTTTTTGCACCCGGAAGATTTATTCCAGTCAGGAGTCCTTATGGTCAACATCCATCTTATCTGCGTGGGAAAGCTGAAGGAAAAGCACTTCGCCTCCGCCTGCGCCGAATACGAAAAGCGGCTGAGCCCTTTCTGTAAGCTCACCGTCACGGAGCTGCCGGAGGAGCGGCTCCCGGACGCCCCCTCCCAGGCGCAGATCGACGTCGCCCTGGAGCGGGAGGCCGCCCTCATCCTCTCCAAAGTGCCAAAAAGCGCCAAGCTCATCGCCCTGTGCGTGGAGGGGAAGCTCCTCTCCAGTGAAGCCCTGGCCTCCCAGATAGAAAAGTGGACGGTGGAGGGTTCCTCCAGCCTGGCCCTGGTCATTGGCGGCTCCTTCGGCCTCCACCCAACCGTAAAAGAAAAGGCGCAGCTGCGCCTGTCCATGTCCCCCATGACTTTCCCCCACCACCTTGCACGCGTCATGGTCCTGGAGCAAGTCTACCGGGCATTCCAGATCAACCTCGGTACCCGCTACCACAAGTAAGAAAGGGGAATCCTCTATGTCTTATCAGGAACAATACCAGTGCTGGCTGTCCAGCGCCGCTCTCTCTGACAAGGAGAAGGCCGAGCTGGCCGCCATGGCCAACGACCCCAAAGAGATCGAAGACCGCTTCTTCAGCCAGCTTGAGTTTGGCACCGCCGGCCTCCGGGGCGTCATGGGCCTGGGCCTGCGCCGGATGAATGTTCATGTGATTCGCCACGCCACCCAGGCCTTTGCCCAGGTCATTCTGGCCGAGGGCCCCGACGCCGCCAGGGGCGTGGCCATCTGCTACGACTGCCGAATCAACTCCGCCGACTTTGCCCGGGAGGCCGCCTGTGTCATGGCTGCCAACGGAATCCCGGTCCGCCTCTTTTCAGCCATGCGGCCCACCCCGGAGCTGTCCTTCGCTGTCCGGGAGTACGGCTGCATCGCCGGCCTGAACGTCACCGCCAGCCACAACCCGCCGGAGTACAACGGCTACAAGGTCTACTGGTCTGACGGCGCTCAGCTCCCGCCCCACCACGCCGCCGCCATCGCCAAGGTCATGGAAGAAATCGACGTCTTTGACGGCGTGAAAACCATGGACTACCAGACGGCCCTGGACCGGGGCCTCATCCTCCCCATCGGAGAAGAGACCGACGAGAAATTCCTCTCCCACGTTCTGGGTCAGATTAACGACAAAGCCTCCGTGGCAAAGGTGGCCGACACCTTCCGCATGGTGTACACCCCCTTCCATGGCACCGGCTACCAGCAGATCCCCTATATTCTCGGTGAGCTGGGCATCAAGCACCTGTACTGCGTCCCTGAGCAGATGGTCATCGACGGGTCCTTCCCCACGGTGAAATCCCCCAACCCGGAGACGCCGGAGAGCTTCGAGTTGGCTGTGAAGCTGGCCCGCCAGGTTGACGCCGACCTCATCCTGGGCTCCGATCCTGATGCCGACCGGGTAGCCATCCAGGTGAAGAACAAGGATGGCGAGTACGTGCAGATCTCCGGCAACCAGACCGGTGTCCTG
>JABUSR010000048.1 GCA_021442645.1 Ruminiclostridium sp. | reverse complement strand
GGAACAGCAACGGGTCCGAAAGCTGCACCTGATCCTTGACATCGCGGTCGATATACGTTTGCAGGTAGCTGGAATAGAACACATCCCGGTCTATATATTTACCGCTGACAAGGCCGGGCATAGATCCTTTCCAGATTCGCTCATATATCTGCGCCAGATCCGCCGGTGCGTTGGTTTTCTCTCTTGCCTTCAAAGAGGAAAGCTCCAACGCGAAGGGCGTGCAGCTACCGGCGCCGCAGATTTCATGCTGGGAAAGGCCTGGCATGTGCAGAATCGCCACCCGTCCCGCAAGGGACTCCTGCGCCAGTTCCATGAGCTTAAAGGCCTGGGAGCCGGTCAGCCAGTAGGTGCCGGGAGCGGCGCCGTTGTCGATATGAATTTTGATATAGGAAAACAGCTCAGGTGCGTACTGTACCTCGTCAATCATAATCGGCGTAGAGTGCATTTGCAGGAACATAGCAGGATCACGCTTGGCAAGTCCGCGTTCTTCCAGATCATCCAGCGTCACATACTCCCGCTCGGAAGCCATCAACTGCCTGAGGACCGTTGTCTTGCCTACCTGCCGGGGACCCGTCATCAAAATGCAGGAATACTCCTTGGACAGAGAAATGATTTTATCCTCAATATCTCGTTTGATATAAGACATATCAAAAACCTCCTGACGCAGATTTTTCAATATAGTTATATATTAGCGTGACACCACACAACCGTCAAGGGAAATATCCGATAAAATCTTATTTTAGCCTAAACGTGAGTGCGATATACCAAACCGCGCGATTACAGACGGATGTATGCACGGCAAATAATGAGAGCGGAATCGCAGCGGCCTCCGTGACGGCACTCTGTGCGCCGGCCGTGGGGACGCGGCTCATCATGCCGGAATATTGATACGTCATACATAAAAACGGTGATCCCCGGCCTTTGTGAAAGATAAAAAGGCCGGGAATCCTTATGTTTTTCAGCAGATAGTTTGAAAATATTTCTGCTTTTTTCGTTTTTATCCCCGATATCGGGGACGCGAAAAAACGGAATTGCTGGTATGCTTTTCCTGACAATAGGGATACGATATCCCGCTGTCAGCTATGACCCGTTCTTGATTACGGGGGCGGCCACGCAAACGGAGGTGATAAGGACAATGGCGCGTATCATTGTCAACATGCAGAACTATGTCCAGAGCGAGGCGATTGAGCTTGCCCTGAAGAGCGGCGGGGACTTCCACGTCTGCCCGGTGGAGAGCCCAAAGCAGGTGGCAGAAGCGTGCAAACTGTTTGCAGCGAACATCGTGCTGATGGAGGTCACGGGGTATACGCCGTGGAAGTTCGATGAGCGTATGAAGATTCGAGACGAAATACGGGAGAAGGATCCCAGGGTGAAAATCATCCTGCTGGTGGACGAAAAGGCTGAGAAGCAGGCTGCAGAGCAGGTCAAACAGGCCAAACGGGATGGGCTGATCGACCAGTTCATCTACGGCTCCACCAGCGCAAGCTACCTTGTGGCGCTGCTGGACACGCTGTAAAGAAGGCGGCGGAAAACGAGAGGCAGCACCCGGGCAGAGGCCGTAAGCGGCGGGACTGCACCGGGGGATGCCCCGCCGGAAACCGTACGAAGGGTCCGGACACAATGAGAGGAGGGGAGCAGCAGGGAAAAACAGCAGGAACCAAGCAAAGAGACGATGCGGCACGTGCCGGCAGGGACAAACAAGCAGCAGGCGCCCCGGCCGGAGGAAGAAACGGGCTGACGATACACACGAAAGGAAAGGTTTGGTATGGGTCTGTTTTCAAAAAAACCGAAAGAGAAAGAAAAAGAAAAATGCCCTGCCTGCGGCAATGAAATGGCCTTTTTTAAGCAGACAGGCATTGAGGGCGGCACGGTGTTTATCTGTAATGACTGTGCGGCCAAGCTTCGCGGCCAGTTTGACCTGCAGAGCGAGTGGAAGTATGACAGCTTCCGCAGCGATAACAAGTGGAGGTTCAAAACATCGGACCAGATCGGTGACGTGACCCTGCAGGAGGTGCTGGAGATATTCGCAGAGAGAGAAGCCGCCCAGACAGAAGCGGTGGAATCGTATGGCGGTGCCTTCGAGCATCTTTTTAAAGTCGATGAGGTCTTTACCATTGCACCGAAGGCCCTGGAGGTAGGAATCGCCCGGGCTAAGGCCTATAAAAACCGCCGGGTGGTGAAAGGCATGGTGGTCAAAGGCAGCTTTGAACAAAAGGATACCGTGACGATTCAAAACGGGGACACCCCGACAGAGGTGCAAATCCTGGAATTGATTCCCTGCGATGGGATCGATTTTATGACAAACCTGCAGGCGCATATACACAAAAAGACGGCAGCGGAAGGCGGCAATGCCTGGCTGGTGCTTGACCTGACCACGGATATCCCTGTGGGGAGCACAATCTGCAAGTGAGTGCGGACAAACACTACTTTTATAAAGGAGACGAATCCCATGAAAAAAGCAACATTTGCCCTGCTGACCGTTTGCATCCTTTGCGCTTGTTTAGCGGCATGCGGCGGGACGGAGGAAGGAACCAGCGTCGACCTGCAGAAGGAGATTGTCGGCGTACGTTGGGAAACAGCGGAGGTTTTCCCTGAAGAGGTGAACACGATGCTGGAAAATTATCTCTTTGAGGAAGAGGAAATTGCCTACGCCAACGCCGAAGACTTCGCTTTTTACAGAGTTCTGACCTTCAACGAAGACGGTACCGCGACACTGGCCTATGACCTGGAAAAGACCCGTGAGGGGGAGTACAACGCCCTGGATAAATTTATGGGCACACTGTATGAGCATAAGGAAGACCTGGTGGATCTCTACGGGCAGGACATGGTGGATGACTGTGACACGGAAGAGTATTTTAAAGACGTCATGGCCTACCTGATTGGCGAGATGGATTCTGCGGAGGAACTTCTGAGCTACTTTGCGGATAACGTGGTAACCTATTACTTCGGCGCGAATCAGTATGCCAACCTTTCGGGCACCTATACCATTGACGGCGTAAAAATCGCTATGGACCTGAGCGAGGACGAGAGGGACACGCTGACCTATGACGAAACAGCAGGAACCCTGACCAGTGTTGAAGGCCTGGTCTTTTCAAAAGTGGCCGGTTAATACTCAAAGCTGATTAAAAATAGGCATTTTTAATCAGCGCTTTTGAAGCATCTAAGAGCCGTGCAAAGGGCGGTTGATGCTTC
>JABUSR010000172.1 GCA_021442645.1 Ruminiclostridium sp. | reverse complement strand
GCCACCCAAATGGAGCCCAATTACCGGGCAGAGCTGGCCGCCGATGAGTCCGGCAACTCTGCCGGCTGGGCCTACGATGCCCTGAAAACCGCCCGGGCCGCCGGGTACGGCCTGGATGGGACGGGTGTGCGCATCGCCATCATCGACAGCGGCATCGACCTGAAAAATGCCAATCTCCAGAATGCCGCCATTCTGACCGGCTACGACTACGCGGCCAATACCACCGCCATGAAGGACGACCGGTACCACGGGACCTATGTGGCCCAGACCATCGCCGGAGATTCCAATGGCCTTGCCTGTACCGGGGTCGCCTGCAAAGCGGAGCTCGTGCCCCTGCGGTGCTTTTCCGCCTCCGGCGGCGGCACCATCGGCGTACTCTGCCGGGCTATCTATGACGCAGTAGACGTCTACCACTGCCAGATCATCAACATGAGCTGGGCCCTGAAGAGCGACTCCGACAAGCTCCGGGAGGCCATCCAATACGCCGCCGACAAGGGCGTCATCCTGGTGGCCGCCTCCGGCAACGCCACCTCCCCCTCTGATCTCCAGACCAAGTTCTACCCCGCCGCCTACGACAAGGTCATCAGCGTGGGATCCATCGACGCCAACCGCGTCATCTCCCCCTCCTCCGTCCGGAACAACAAGGTCACCCTCTGCGCCCCCGGGGTCTCCCTTCCCTTCGTGAACGCCGCCGGGAAAGAGACCACCGCCAGCGGGACCTCCTTCTCCGCCCCCCTTGTGGCGGCGGAGATCGCCCTGCTGCTCCAGCTGGCCCCCCAGCTTGACCTGGACGCCCTGCTCTCCCTTTTTCAGGAGCGGGCCATGGATCTGGGCTCCCAGGGCTATGACAACACTTACGGCTACGGCTTCCTGCCCCTGGACGCCGCTCTGGGCACCGGATGGACCCATTTCTCCTCTACAGAGGCGGGCCTCGTTCTGGATGCCTGGATCCTCACCGGGGACCAGGCCGTCGAGCTGGTCCGATACAGCGCCAACGGCGTCTATACCGGTACGCCGCTGCTCACCCTGACGGACGGGCCCCGCAGCCTGCACACCACCTTCCCCTCCCCCACAGGGGGAGAGAAAACGGCAGCCATCCTGGGCAACCGGAATACTATCGACCCCGCCGCCCCTACGGCGGCCTGCAAGGCTCACAGCCTGCAGAAGACCTTCCTCGGCACCTCCGAGCTCACCCAGGGCTACTGCGCCACCTGCGGCTACCGGGAGCTTGTCTCCCCCCGGTCGGATCACCCCTGCCCCAGTGGCAGCTTTCTGGACATGCCCGCCCTGGGCCACTGGGCCCACGAGGGCATCGACTACTGCGTGGCCCGGGGCCTGATGCAGGGCGTCTCCGCTGACCTCTTCTGCCCGAACAGCAGCATCACCCGAGGGCAACTGGTGACCATTCTCTACCGCATGGCCGGTTCCCCCTCTGTGAGCAGCCGGAGCGGCTACTCTGACGTCCCCGCCGGGCAGTACTACTCCAACCCGGTGGCCTGGGCATCTGCCCGGGGCATCGTCACCGGCCTCCCCGACGGCACCTTCCAGCCCGATGCCCCCATCACCCGGGAGCAGCTGGCCACCATCCTGTGGCGCTACGCCGGGTCCCCTGCCGCCTCCGGCAGTCTCTTCCATTATCCGGACAGCGCCTCCGTTGGTGACTATGCCCGGAGCGCCCTCATCTGGGCCACCCAGGTCGGCCTCATCCAGGGCACCCAGAACGGGGTCAAGACCTACCTGGAGCCCCAGCAGCAGGCCAGCCGAGCCCAGTTTGCCGTCATCGCCCAGCGGCTGGAGACCCAGGTGCTCCCGTCCGGCCGCTAACCGACTTCCGAAACCGAACCAGCCTCCCTACCGTCTGTGCTTCAGACGCCGGGGAGGCTGGTTTTTGCCCTGCGCAGGGCATTTATACAGGGTTCTTTTTTTCATTTGGCCGGAACTGCACACCGGGCCGCCCCGCAAGGGGCAGCCCGGTAAGAAGGCTCAAATCTTGTCCTTATCTGTCTGATCGCAGAGGTTCAAATCCACGCCGCATATGATTCGGCTGCCACCGCTGACCTGATCCAGTTGCTCATCTGTGAGCTCTTGTACGGCCTTTTCTTCGGGGATTTTCTTCTCTTCTGCCATGATAAACGCTCCTTCTTCCCTTGTATTTGCATGTGTGGGCCGGAGAAAATCTCCGCCCACGCTGTTCTTACTTATCTTACTTATCATTATAACAGAGCGGCGGGATAAATCCAGAGGAAAATCAGAAAATTCCAAAGATATCTGCAAAAAAGTACCAGCTGACGCCGGGGGCTCTTTTAGCTCCGTTTCTTTCCCCCTGCCGGAAATAGCTGTTTTCTTTTTCATCCGGATATGCTATACTGATTCTGTATCATTAGAATGGGTGGTATATGCCTACTCCTCTTTCCTCAAACCACCCAAAACAAAAAGTTATGGCAAGGAGAGTCCATATATGACTATCAATAAGACTACAGCCGACAGCGCCGTTACTCTGGCTCTGTCCGGCCGTCTCGATACCCTCACCGCCCCCGACTTCGAAGCCGCCGTGGAAGAGGCCGTGTCCCAGGCCGACCATATGACCCTGGATTTTGCGCAGCTGCAGTACCTCTCTTCCGCCGGGCTCCGGGTCATCCTGAAAGCCCAGAAGGTCATGGGCACCAAGGGTTCCCTGCGGGTCACCAACGTGAATGAGACCGTCATGGAGATTTTTGAGATTACCGGCTTCACCGAGATCCTCACCATCGAATGACCGGGCGGAGCTCCCCATGAAAAAGACGAAAGAATTCCATTCCGGCCTGACCTTCCGCCTGGTGGCCGGCATGATGATCCTGGTGGCAGTGGTAAATGTCATGACCTGTATCATCGGCTACCAGGCCTTCACGGATTCCTTTACCACCGAGTACGGGCAGACGGCCTATTACGCCGCCCTGGTGGCCGGGGACCTTATCGACGGAGACCGGATTGAGGAATACATCGAAGAAAACCAGGGCACGCAGAAGGGCGCCACCCCCGAGTACCGGGCCATTTGGGAGGAGCTGGAGCGCCTGCGGGCAGCCCAAAACCTGAACGCCCTCTACCTCATCGCCCTGGATGAGGAGGACCGGGCCCAGTTCCGCTCGGTGTTCAACACCGTAAACCTGGAGGTCTACCCCTCCATCTGGGAGGTGGGCTTCACCAGCTCCGCTGAGGAGGAATACGCCTCCATCTACGACGAAATCTATAC
>JABUSR010000197.1 GCA_021442645.1 Ruminiclostridium sp. | reverse complement strand
AAAAGGCCGGGAAAGGGAGCCTTTTCCGGCCTTTTTGCCCCCAGGGGACCCTTGACAACCCCCCGCTCTCCCCGTATAATGGGGGCGTGATAGAGGTGCGGCGCTCATCAGTACCTTCCGCCCCGGCAGGACACCGGGAAGGGAAAGGGATCGCCGCCGAAGGACGCTCCGGGTGCCTGCCCGGGGGGCTCCTGGGCCGCCGGAGAAGATTTGGCGGACTGCCATTGCATATCCTGCAAATGGAGCGCTATCATGGCCTGCGGGAGCGGAATGACCCCGGCTCCCCACTGCGTCAGCCATGAGTCCGCGTGCCCGGATTCGTGGCTTTTTTACTGGAGACCCAAAAAATTTTTAATGAAAAGAGGAACCAACCATGAAGAAGATCTTTGCTCTGTCCCTGGCACTGGTCCTGGCTCTGGGCCTGTGCGCCTGCGGCAACGGCTCTGAGGAGCCTGCTCCCCAGGAAGACACCACCATCGCCAGCGGTGTGGAAGACGGCGTGCTGACCGTGGCTATGGAGTGCAACTACGCACCCTACAACTGGTCCCAGCCCGACAACTCCAACGGCGCTGTGCCCATCAAGGACTCCAACGAGTTCGCCAACGGCTATGACGTCATGATGGCAAAGAAGCTCTGCGAGGCCAACGGCTGGGAGCTGGAAATCGTCCGTTTGGACTGGGACTCCCTGGTCCCCGCTGTCCAGGCCGGTACTGTTGACTGCGTTATCGCTGGCCAGTCCATGACCGCCGACCGCGCTGAGATGGTCGACTTCGCAGGCCCCTACCTGTACGCTTCCATCATCTGCCTGACTAAGGCTGACAGCCCTCTGGCTCAGGCTCAGGGCATCAGCGAATTGACCGGTACCTGCACCAGCCAGATCGGCACCATCTGGTATGACACCTGCCTGCCCCAGCTCTCCGAGAACGAGGGCATCCAGATCCAGACCGCAGCTGAATCCGCACCCGCTATGCTGATGGCTCTGGAGACCGGCACCGTGGACTTCGTCTGCACTGACATGCCCACTGCCCAGGGCGCTGTCATCGCCTACCCCGACATGGTCATTCTGGACTTCTCCGGCTCCGATGACGCCTTCCAGGTCTCCGACGAGGACGTGAATATCGGCATCTCCGTCATGAAGGGTAATACCGTCCTGAAGGACGCTCTGGACGCCGTCCTGTCCACCATGACTGCTGACGACTTCAACGCTCTGCTGGCTGAGGCTACCGCTGTGCAGCCCATCGGCTGAGAAGGGAAGCTACCTTAACACAGAAACACACCCAAGGCGAGAGGGTCTGATTACCCTCTCGCCTTCCGCCCTATTTCGATCCATCACAGAAAGGAGGGTACGCCATGGATAAGCTGAGCCAGCTCGCGCTGGATGTGTCCGGTCTGTGGGACAAGTACGCCTCAATGTACCTCAGCGGCATGGGAAAGACCCTGTTGCTGGCCGTGATTGGCACGGTCATCGGCTGCCTAATCGGTTTCCTGTGCGGCATCCTGCAGACCATCCCCTGCACCCAGCGGGATCCCATCTGGAAAAAAGTCCTGCTGAAGGTTATCCGGGCCATCGTGCGAATCTATGTGGAGGTCTTCCGCGGCACCCCCATGATTCTCCAGGCCGTCTTTATCTTCTTCGGCCTGCCCTATTTCACCGGCAATGCCCTCCAGTGGACCAATATCTGGGTGGTCTCCATCCTGGTGGTCTCCATCAATACCGGTGCCTATATGTCCGAGTCCGTCCGCGGGGGCATTATCTCCGTGGACCCCGGCCAGACTGAGGGCGCCAAGGCTATCGGCATGACCCATGTGCAGACCATGCTCCACGTGATTCTGCCCCAGGCCATCCGGAACATCATCCCCCAGATCGGCAACAACTTCATCATCAACATCAAGGATACTTCCGTGATGTTCATCATCGGTTTTACCGAGTTCTTCGCCACCCACAAGGGAGTGGTGGGCGCCACCTACAAGTACTTCCCCTCCGCCGCCATTGAGATGGTGGGCTACCTGACCATGACTCTGGTGGCCTCCTTCCTCCTGCGGAAGCTGGAGAAGAAAATGGATGGCTCCAACAGCTACGACCTGGTCCAGGTGGACGCCCTCACCATGACTGCCGGGAACTACAACCACCCCGGCCGGGGCACGCCCTTTGACGAGCGGAACCCTGAGGCCGTCAAGAGCGTCCTCCGGGAGGAGCTCCGCCGTCAGGCCGAGCGGGATGAGGCCGTCCGGCAGGGCCAGCTGGCGGAGACCCGCCGCCAGAACGCTGCGGGCGACCACGAGCGAAGGGAGGAGTAAGCCATGAAAGAGATCTTACAGGTCAATCACCTCTCCAAATCCTTTGGCAAGCATCAGGTCCTGAAGGACATCGATTTCACCGTCAACCGGGGTGACGTGACCTCCATCATCGGGGCCTCCGGCTCCGGGAAGTCCACCCTGCTCCGGTGCATCAACCTGCTGGAGATTCCCACCAGCGGTGAGATTAATTTCCAGGGGGAGAACATCCTCTCCCGGAAGGGCGGTGCCGCCGCCTACCGTGCCCGGGTGGGCATGGTTTTCCAGTCCTTCAACCTGTTCAACAACATGACAGTGCTGGAAAACTGCATCGTGGGCCAGACCAAGGTCCTCAAGCGGCCCCGGAAGGAGGCCGAGGAGCAGGCCATGAAATACCTGATAAAGGTGGGCATGGCACCCTATGTCAACGCCCGGCCCCGCCAGCTCTCCGGCGGCCAGAAGCAACGTGTGGCAATTGCCCGCGCCCTGGCTATGGACCCGGAGGTCCTGCTCTTTGACGAACCCACCTCCGCCCTGGACCCTGAGATGGTGGGCGAGGTGCTCTCCGTCATGCGGAACCTGGCCGCCGACGGCCTGACCATGCTGGTGGTCACCCACGAGATGGCCTTCGCCCGGGACGTGTCCAACCATGTGGTCTTCATGCGGGACGGCGTCATCTGGGAAGAGGGCGCCCCCGAACAGATCTTTACAGCCCCCCAGCGGGAGGAGACGAAGGAGTTCCTCTCCCGCTTCATGGAGCGGTAACCGTAGAAATTACGCCCCTTGGAACGATGTGTTCCGAGGGGCGTTTTCATATATAGAGTGTAGTATCATACTCAAAGCTGATTAAAACTAGACATTTTTAATCAGCTTTGAGTATTACTATGGATGCCCTTGCATTGTCAAGGGAGGGCGGAGAGGAGTGCCGCTCTTCAAAGATATCATGCAAAAAAGCCCCTGGC
>JABUSR010000087.1 GCA_021442645.1 Ruminiclostridium sp. | reverse complement strand
ATGCTTCCAAGGAGCTTGTTCATGTTGCTTTCTCCACGCACCTCGATTTCATTAAGCGTGTTCTTGATAGCGTATAAAAACATTTCCATTGTTTCCATCGTTTCACCACCCCAAGTAACTTATTGTTGTCTTGCCAACATATTCTGATGCGAAAGTTACCGAGTGTACCACTGATTGCTGTTTAAATCCTATGCTTTTGTATGTTCCTTGATACAGCAAATTCAATCTATTTATACTAACGGATTCCAACGATGCGAGTTGGGTAGAAATATATTTAGCCGTTATTTTGCCCGCAGCAATTTCTTCCACATACGTTTTAATTCCTTGTTCCCCAACTTTTATTCCCGTGCTCAGGTTGCCGCCCATGTTGTTAACAGACCCGCCCAAGTTCGTGACCGTCCCACCGCACCCGCTCAGACTACCATTGTACGTCCCCACGGTATTGCCCTGCTGGTTGATGCTAATACTGCCAAACTTACCACTCATGGCTGTCAGATTGCCGCTGGAGTCCACCTTAAACGCCGGGCCCCCACCGTATGACCCGATGGAAATGCCGTCCGTACCGATGTAGATGCCGTTGGTGGATGCCGACAGGGTGGATTTCCCACTCCAGATGCCGGAGCCGATGTTAAAACTGCCGATTTTTCCGGACAGCGCCTCGATTTCGCCCTTGATATGCAGGCCTGTCTCGTCAAACAGAAACAGCGGTGTCGTTGTCGCCGTGATTTCTCCGTTGTGGATTTTAAATCCGTTTTCTGTCAGTGACCATGCGAAGGTTTTGGTGTCGTTTTCTCCCACCCGGGTCACCCTCGCCGCTATTTCACTGGCCTGCACCGACAGCTGCGACCGTACGGAGGAGAACTGCCGTGTGATTTCCCTGCTTTTGGTATCCACCGGGGCCGGGAACTCATGGTCGATTTCCTCGTCCGATGGTGCCGATAACGTCACCTTCGGAAGCCGTCCGGCCTCGCAGGAATAGTTGTAGATTCCGTGGTGGTTGCCGTCGATGGCGACAGCGTCCCCGATCTCAAAATGGGGCGGAATCAAAGCATCCGCCTCGAATCCGTGATAGTTAAACGCCACGCCGGTGGAGTAGATCATGTTCCGCAGGATGTTGCTCGCCATCTCCTGCGTGCCAAACGGGTTCACGGTCTCCAACACCCGGCCCTTTGACGTCCACGGGTCAGACTTGTACCCGTATATGGTCTCGGTCCCCTGCTCGTCCGTCCGGGAGAACGTACCCCCGGGGGCCAGACTCTCGATTTCCTCCGGCGTAAACTGCCCGCTGGCATCGTCCATGAGCCACAGGTTCACGCCGGAATAGGTGCCCATCGGGTCCGTCTGGGAATACGATGCCACGCTCTTATACACGTTAAATGTACCGCTTGTATTAGCCATGTCGCCCTCCTTATACCAGGATTCTCGTCAGCCCCTCGCCCTCGCCGAATGTCAGCGTATAGGTCACCCCCGCATCAACAACCGCCAGATAATTGGTTTCCCCGGGCACGGTGGTCAGCTGCACAAGCCGGAGCTCCCCGCCGGGGGAGATGATAAAGCATCCCGCATACATCCCGGCGATATACCCCAGTATCTCACGCATGGTGTACTGGCCGATCTGCTCGCTCATGATCTGGTATCCGGCGGTCATGATCTCCCACGTCCGGGCATCCACCGTCCACTGGAGCTGCCCCGCAATGTCCCCCACCACCTGCACATCGGTGGCTCCTGCGGTCAGATTCCACACATACGCCTGCTCCGTCTTGAGCATGGCATCGTAACAATGCAGCGTCAGCCGTCTGTCCCCGTTTAAGTCCTCGTCCGTCTTCCGGGTGTCGATGTAGTATGTCCCCTTGTCCAGCCACCCGCTTTTCTTTTCCTCGTTGCAGGCCCGGCAGAACGCCCGCACCATGGCCATCCGGGGGATGTTCATTTCCGGCGCATACATTTCCACCTCCAGTTCGGCGGAAACACACTTGCCCAGGATGGGGGTATTATCAAACATCCCCTGATTGATTGCCACGGAGATCAGCATATTCTCCCCATACCCGGCATCCGCACCGGAGGCCGCAATTAGGATCCGGGTCAGCCCCGCCCCGGAGCCGAATGTAATATAGTCGCCGGCCTCTGTGATCAGCCGCCCGGTGTCTCCGATGTCGATGGCCCATTCCAGCCAGTAATCGCTGGCAACGATTTCGGCGTAGTCTTTTATCCTGGAGATATCCTGCATACTAGCCTCCCTGATAATCATCCAGCGTTATGGACACGCCTTCCCACAGCTCATCCTCGCCGATCTTGGTGATGAGCCCCAGGGTATAGCCGGAAACGTGTAACTTTTTGATAAGGTCGAACGCCTCAGACCGATACTCCACCTCGATGTACTCCGCATCCACCAGCCCGGCGATCTGCTGAAAATCCTCCCCGGTAAGAGCCACGAAATTGACCGTCAGATTTTTCCGGAGGGTCACCCGGCCATAATGGTTGTATCCGTCCAGCGTGGTGACCGTCTGATAGTCCCGCTTCCGTTCGTAATTCAGACCCTTGGGGGCGATCAGATGGGTGACGTCAACGTTGTTAAGTTTCAGAATCATCCGAATGCCCTCCTGTTGCTGTTGATCTGGGAGTTGATTTCCAGCGCCAGCTCCCGCCCGGAGGTACCCAGCTTGATGCCGCCGGATGCGATCCGCTCCATGATTTCCAGTATCTTGCCCTCAATGGCCGTCTGGCTGGAGTTTCCGTCCGCCGAAGCCCGTGCGATCATATTCCGCAGGGTATTTTCCCCCAGCAGCAGCTCCGGCTCTCTGGCATCGCCAACGCCGATGATGGTGGGGGACGAGAACAGAGCACCCTCCTCCGCCGCCCTTGCGTACCAGCTCACGCCCACATAGGGCACCGACCGGGACTGGGCGTTAAAACTGCCGGACATGTAGAAATGCGGCAGGGGGATGTAGGAATTAAACCTCAGTTGTGTGCTGGCAAACGTGGCAGCCAGCGAACTGGCAGCGCTTGCGCCCCTGCTCTGCATCTGACTCATGGCAGATGTAAAGGAGGCCAGCATGCTCTGGCAGTTAGTCTGGGTGCTGTCTGCCATTTCCTGGGTACCCCGGGAGAACACAGATTTGACGGTATCAATTGCCGTTTTTGCCTTGTCCTGGAGGGTGTCCAGCGCCGTGTCCACGATGCTGACGGTGCTCACCATCTGTCCCAGATTGGCCGCCGCCGTAGTGGACGTGCTGGCAATGGTCTCCATGGATCCGGCCACAAGCGCAACCGCCCCGAGGCGGCACTCATCAAGGTGTTGTGGC
>JABUSR010000140.1 GCA_021442645.1 Ruminiclostridium sp. | reverse complement strand
TGGTTTGCCACATAGGTCTCGCAGTGGTGGAGTTTGGTGAGATAGCAGGCATCCTGCCCGGCAATGTCCTCTCGGACAAGCTTCTGCCGGTCAGCCAGACTGCCCAGACAGTGGTCCAGGTCCTCCGGCGGAAAACCCAACAGACGCCCGGCGGCGGCCAGGAGCTTGTCGTGGGGCAGAAAAACGTGGCCGTTATCCAGGTTGTGGGAGAGGGTGTAGAGGATCCCTGCCTCCAGCCGAAGGGGATCGTCGGCCTCGATACCCACTTCCAGGGCCAGCTTGTCAGCAGTGGGGAAGGGAACGAAGAAAGGGTCCCCTACCAGCAGGTAAGGGTCGGCCCTGACGACGGTGAGGGACATATCCCCGTACTGGCGGTAGAGGGGCATGCCGATTTGCAGGGGCAGGTCGTGGGCAGAGAGGAAATCCAGCAGACGCCGCATAGACAGCTGCATGCACAGGGACTGGCGAATGGATTCCGCCCGTTTGGGGCTGATGCCCTTGATTTTGGTGAGGGCCTGGGGCTGCTCCTCGATGATTGTGAGGACATCCTCCCCGAAGGTCTCCACCAGACGGCGGGCGGTGCTCAGGCCTACGCCCTTGATGACGCCGGAGGCCAGGTATTCCAGAACAGCCTTTTCCCCCACAGGCATCCGCCGTTCCACGATTTCCGCTCTGAACTGCTCCCCATAGGTGCTGTGGCGGGTCCACTGGCCGTGGACGGACAGCCCCTCGCCGGGGTTGATACCGGGCATGGTGCCAACCACGGTGGCCTCGTCCCCATCGGCCAGGTCCAGGCGCAGAATGGTATATCCGTTTTCCTCGTTGTGGTAGACCACAGAGGAGACGGTGCCTTCCAGTAAAATCAGTTCAGAGGGAGCAGAAGTCATGGTCGTTACGTCCTTTGCAGGGTAAGTATGGTCTCCTTTGCGAAGGAGAGGAGCAGGGGCGGACTGTCTGGAATTATTTCAGCATTTTTTTCAGGTAGCGGCCTGTGTAGGAGGCGCCGCACCGGGCAACCTCTTCGGGGGTACCTGTGCAGACAATCTTCCCGCCGCCGGCACCGCCCTCGGGCCCCAGGTCGATGACATGGTCGGCACATTTGATGACATCCAGATTGTGCTCAATGACCACCACCGTGTTGCCGCCCTCCACCAGTCGGTCCAGAACATCGAGGAGCTTGTGGACGTCGTAAGTGTGCAGGCCGGTGGTGGGCTCATCCAGGATGTAGATGGTCCTGCCGGTGGAGCGGCGGGCCAGCTCCGTGGCCAGCTTTACCCGCTGGGCCTCGCCGCCGGAGAGGGTAGTGGAGGGCTGGCCGATCTTCAGGTACCCCAAGCCCACGGAGGAGAGGGTATCCAGTTTCCGCCGAAGCTTGGGCAGATTGGCGAAGAACTCCAGACCCTCGTCTACGGTCATATCCAGGACGTCGTAGATGTTTTTGCCTTTATACTTCACTTCCAGCGTTTCCCGGTTGTACCGCTTTCCCCGGCAGACTTCACAGGGGACGTAGATGTCGGGCAGGAAGTGCATTTCAATCTTCAGCAGGCCGTCACCGGAGCAGGTCTCACACCGACCGCCCTTTACATTGAAGGAGAAGCGGCCGGGCCCGTAGCCCCGGGACTTGGCGTCAGGGGTGGAGGCAAAGAGCTCCCGGATATCGTTGAAGAGACCTGTGTAGGTGGCGGGGTTGGAGCGAGGCGTCCGGCCGATGGGGGACTGGTCGATGGCGATGACCTTATCCAGGTGCTCCTCACCCTCCAAATCCCGATGCTTGCCGGAGCGAGTCTTCATGCGATTCAGGTCGGCACCCAGGCGTTTAAAGAGAATCTCGTTTACCAGGGAGGACTTGCCGGAGCCGGACACACCGGTGACGCAGGTAAAGGTCCCCAGGGGGAAGGTCACGTCGATGTCATTCAGGTTGTTTTCAGAGGCGCCCCGGACTACGAGGCTGTGACCGTTTCCTGTCCGTCTGCGGTCGGGGACGGGAATCCGCTTAGCACCAGAGAGATACTGGCCGGTAATGGATCGGGGCTCTGCCATGATTTCCTGGGCGGTACCGGCGGCGACAACCTCCCCACCGTGGACGCCGGCGGCAGGGCCGATGTCCACCAGGTAGTCGGCGGCCCGCATGGTGTCCTCGTCGTGTTCCACCACGATGAGGGTGTTGCCCAAATCCCGCAGGTGCTTCAGGGTCTCCAGCAGCATATCGTTGTCCCGCTGGTGGAGGCCGATGGAGGGCTCGTCCAGGATGTACAGCACGCCCATGAGAGAGGAACCAATCTGGGTAGCCAGGCGGATGCGCTGGCTCTCCCCGCCGGAGAGACTTCCGGCCTGGCGGCTGAGGGTCAGATAGGAGAGGCCGACGCTCTGCAGAAAGCCCAGACGGGCTTTGACCTCTTTCAGAATCTGCTGTGCAATCTGGGCCTGGGTCTCCGTGAGTTCCAGGGCGTCTACAAAGTCCAGGGCGTCGTTGACTGCCTTATGGCAGAAGGTGTCAATGCTGAGCCCCCCGACGGTGACGGCGAGGGCCTCCTTTTTCAGGCGCCGGCCTTTGCAGGAGGGGCAGGGGCACTCGCTCATGCACTCCTCCAGCTCTTTTCGTGAGGCGTCGGACTGGGTCTCCGTGAAGCGGCGCTCCACGTTGTTAAGGATGCCCTCGAAGGGCTGCTTGAAGGTCCCCCGGCCGTCAGCCCGCTCATAGGTCAGGGTGAGTTTTTCCCCTCGGGTGCCGTTCAGGATAACGTCCCGGGCCTCAGGAGGAAGGTCCCGGAAGGGGGTGGTGAGCTTGAAGCTGTATTTTTTCCCCAGGGCCTCGAAGTACATCCGGGAGATGGAGTCCGCCTTCACGTTCTGCCAGCCGGAGACGGCGATGGCCCCGTCCAGGATCGACAGGGCGGGGTTGGGGATAATCAACTGGGGGTCGGCCTTCATCTGACTGCCCAGGCCGGTGCAGACGGGACAGGCCCCAAAGGGGCTGTTGAAGGAGAACATCCGGGGGGCCAGTTCCTCGATGGAGATGCCGCAGTCCTCACAGGCGTAGTTCTGGGAGAAGGACAGGTCACGGTCCTCCTGAACCAGGTTGATAAGGATGAGGCCTTCGGCCAGGGTGGCGGCGGTCTCCACGGAATCGGTGAGGCGGCGGGAAATATCCGGACGGATGACCAGACGGTCCACTACGATCTCGATGCTGTGCTTTTTGTTTTTCTCCAGGGAGATCTCCTCGGACAGCTCGTAGAGGGCACCGTCGATGCGGCACCGGACAAAGCCCGACTTCCGTGCACTCTCCAGGGCCTTCGTATGTTCGCCCTTTTTACC
>JABUSR010000216.1 GCA_021442645.1 Ruminiclostridium sp. | reverse complement strand
ATACCTCAGAGGCGGATACCTCAGAGGCGGATACCTCAGAGGCGGATGGGTATATCTTTGAAAAGCATACCATATCACTGCGGCTTTTTCAACTGCAAAGGGGGCAATTTTTCGGGTAAAACGTGTGGGGCTGCCAAGGTAGGTGGGGGATTTCGCAGGTGAGGGGTCTCTCTCCCTCAGCCAAAAATTGGGGATTTGGGGCTGAGGGCCGCCCGGCAAAGGGACGAAAGCGGTTCATAGCTGTACGGTTGTGCAACAAACAACGGGCTTGCCCCCAGGGCAAGCCCGCTGCATTTCGTTTTCTTCGTCTGTTCGGTCCCGGTCCGGGGGTCAAAAGCTTCTGCTGCTGCCGCCGCCGCCGGAGCTGCCGCCCCCTCCGGAACTGCCGCCCCCGCTGGAGCCACCGCCGAAGCTGAAGCCCCCACTAAAGCCACCGCCGGAGCTACCGCCCTCATCGTCGGAGTTCTCGCCGAGTCTGCTCAGGTAGCTGCCGCCAATCAGGCCGAAGAACTTGGCCAGCAGGATAGAAATCCAAGAGACCGGGAACATGAACAGGAGGCTCATCAGCAGGCCGAAGGTCCCCGCTGTAATCACGCCCCCGTAGCTGTCGTTCAGAACCATATCCACAAGCACATAGAGCACCGTCAGAATGCCCAGGGTAACCAGGGTCCGCTTCCACGCTTTGCCCGTCTTTTTATCGTTCTCCTGCTCCGGGTCCGGGTACTGGTACCGCTCCAGCTCCTCCTTCCGGGCTTTTCTGGCCTTCTTCTCTTTCCTATCCTTCCGCCGCAGGATGTACAGGACGATGCCTGCCACCCATGCGACCACGGGCAGGACCAGGCGTTCGGCCACCTCCCAGGCTTCCAGGGGCTCCGAGGGCTCTGTGGGCTCCACAGCCGGCTCCACACCCTGGGCACTTGCCAGGGTGATGCCGTACTCCTCCTCGAGGACGGCGATGATGGCACTGAAGCCGCTGCGGACGCCTTCGTCCCACTGGTTGTTCTTCAGGTAGGGGATGATATACTCGTCTTGGATCCGTCCGGTCTTGGCGTCGTTCAGGCAGCCCTCCAGGCCGTAACCGACCTCCACCCGGAACTGCCGCTCCTCCAGGGCCAGAAGGAGCAGAACGCCGTTGTTCTTCTCCTTGTCGCCGATGCCGAAGGCCCGGAAGAGCTCGGTGGCGTAGGACTCCAGGTCCTGCCCCTCCAGGTTCTTCACCGTGGTCACCACCACCTGGGCGCCGGTGGCAGCGCGGAGCTCCTTGTTGACTGCGATGACATAGTCCTCGGTCTCCTGGCTCAGAAGGTCCGCGTAGTCATTGGCGTAGAAGGCCTGGGTGGGGCTCACCACGGCCAGGCCCGGCAGGACCCACAGCCCCAACAGCAGCAGGCACAGGACAGCGACCCTGCAGCTGCGGCCTTTCCCAATTACGTCTCTCACTGTTCATCCATCCTTTCCGGTCAGAAGGAGACCTCCGGCACGGTATTCGCAGCTTCGTCCGCCTCGAAGTACTCCCGGGACTCAAAGCCGAACATGTCTGCAATCAGCTTGCCGGGGAACTTCTTGACGGCGGCGTTGATGGTCTTCACTGCATCGTTGTAGTCCCGCCGGGCCACTGCAATCCGGTTCTCCGTTCCGGCCAGCTCATCCTGCAGAGCGATAAAATTGTCAGAGGATTTCAGGTCGGGGTAGTTCTCTACCACCACCATCAGGTTGCCCAGGGCACCGGTCAGGGCCTCGTTGGCTGCGGCCTTATCCGCCACGCTGTCGGCGCCCACCAGGGCCTCACGGGCGGTGGTGATGGCGTCGATGACCTCGTTCTCGTGCTCCACATAGCCCTTTACCGTGTTAATCAGGTTGGGAATCAGGTCGGCTCTGCGCTGGAGCATCACGTCCAAATCAGCCAGGGCACTGTCCACATTCTCCTCCTTCTGGACCAGTCCGTTGTAGGTAGCCATAGTACCCCCTACCACCAGCAGAAGCAGTGCAACGATAACAATGATAACGGTCAGGCCTGTTTTCTTTTTCATTGGTTTCATCTCCTTAATTCTTTTGTTTTCGGTGTGCCTGGGTCTATTATACGATATCCTGCGAAAAAATACCACACAAAACCCCACCCCATTGCTCTGAAACCCTCAATTTTTTCAAAATGTCTACGCAAAAACCCACCGGCGGGTCATGCTAACTGCCCGTCGGTGGGTCTCTCTTTTGGAAGGGTTCCGGTCAGTCCTCTTCCTCCTCGGTCCGGGTCCATCTGCTCCAGCCGTAGATCAGCAGAATCAGACCTGCGCCGGCGAGGACGGATACCGGCCACCAGAGCTGCCCGGTCTGGGGCAGTTTCCCGTCGTCATCGGGCTTGTCGGGCTTGCTGGGGTTGTCTGGGTTATCCGGTTTATCGGGCTTGTCCGGGTTATCGGGCTCGTCGGGCTTGTCCGGGTTGTCCGGGGTGTCGGGCTCGTCGGGCTTATCCGGGTTGTCAGGCTCGTCGGGCTTGTCCGGGTGATCAGGCTCATCGGGCTTGTCCGGGTTGTCGGGCTCATCCGGCTTATCAGGCTCGTCGGGCTTATCCGGGTTGTCGGGTTCGTCGGGCTTATCGGGCTCCACCTTGGGGTAGGCCTTCACATCGTAGACCAGTTTTCCGTCCTCCTGGGTGGGAATCATAATCAGGAAGGGTATAATATCGGTATAGCCCTTGGCGGGCACATCCTGGGCAATCAGGTAGAGGCCGGGGGTCAGGTTCCCCACAGTGCCCTTACCGTCGGACCCGATGGTAAGCTTTGTCCCGCTGACATTGTTCTTCTCGGCGTAGGTCAGCAGCTTGCCGGGCAGGGTCTTGCTGCTCATGTCGTTCAGGTTCCCGGTGAAATCAGCAAAGGCCTTGGTGGATTTCAAGACCAGCTTCCCGTCGGTCTTGGTGATGACGGCGACCTGGTACACCTTCAGGCTCCCCCCGGGCACAAGCTTCCCCCCACTTTTCATGGTAAAGGTAATGGAGCCGCTCTTGCTCGGGTCCACTTGGGGCGATATGTTAGCCGCCCCCGCCGCACTCACCAGGGAGATGAGGAGGCACAGAAGCAGGACTGCCGCCGGTACTTTTTTCCGTTGTTTCATGCGTCTTCACCTCATTTTTTCTTGCGGGTCGTTGCCATCACGCCCACCAGCAGTCCCAGCAGGATGGGGGCCGCTACCATGGGTGCTACGAACATGGCGTCAATCACCTGGGCGTCTGCGGTCACGCGAATCTGATCCAGGACGTTGTCCGTCCGGTGGCCGCGCACCAGCAGGCGGTGGCTGTTCACGCCGTAGGGCGTGCAGGTTACAAG
>JABUSR010000011.1 GCA_021442645.1 Ruminiclostridium sp. | reverse complement strand
GCCGCGTTCTCCAGCCGGTCGTAGATCACCAGGTCCGTCATGGGGTACACGGCGCTGGCGTTGTTCACCGTAATGCGGTAGGTGTAGTTGCGGCCCGGGTTGACCTTGATGCTGGTCCCCCAGGGGGTCACGGGGTCGTCATCCGCCTTGATCTCCTTGGTGATGCCGGTCTCCGTGGCGATGGCCCCGTTGGCCGTGGCGTCGGCGTTGGCGTACAGCACATTGCGCACGTCCTTCACCCCGTCGCCGTCCAGGTCGCCCTTGGCGAAGGGGGCATAGAGGCCGTCCAGCTGGGTGCCGTTGGGCCGGTTGCCGTCGTCACAGGCCACCTGTTCCATGGTGCCCACCAGGGGGGTGTTGTCGTCCTTGGCGGGCATGTAGGCCACGATGTTCTCCTCGTCCAGAGCTACCGCGGCATCTGACCAGCTGCAGTAGGCGCCGAAGCGCACCTGGTAGCCCGTCTTCCACTGGACGGAATCTCCTCCTTTTACGTCGCTGATCACAGAGGGGTCTGCCCCGCTGTAGGACACGTGGAACTGCACCAGGGTCCGGCCGGTGTTGTTCCAGTTCTTGATGATGTCTGTCTTCTCATCTACCGTCACCGTCACCTGGGACTTGGTGCCGGAGGTCAGAGAGGCCGTCACCGGCACGGTGGGGTCAAACTGCACATTCTTGGGCAGCAGGTCGTAGAAGACCACGTCCTTCCGGTTGGAGGGCTCGTCCAGCCCGGCAGCCTCCAGGACGGTCACATCCTCCCGGCTGTTCAGCAAATAGCTCTCATAACCGGTGAGGGTATAGGTCACCTTATACTGCCCGTTCACCGGGTCGTTCTTCACGCTGGCACTCTTGGCGGCTGCTGCGTCCTTGCTGATGGGCAGCAGAGCGGCACCGGCGGCGTCACGCATCAGCAGGGAGCCGTCGCCGTCGTCGTCGTCGATGGCCAGCTCCTTGTTGTTGCTGTTGCCGTAGAGCCGGTCGGTGAACTCGATGAGCTGCAGCCCGGCCTTCTGCTCCTCGACATAGTTGCCAATATCGAGCTGCACCCGGTCGTGGAACCACTCGCCGGCTTCCGTCCTGCCCTGGATACCGCCGATGTTCCAGAGCTGGATGGTGTCTGCACCGTTTTTGATCCAATCCTGGAAGACCGGAGAGTCGTGGCGGATGGTAATCTCCACATCGATGTAGCAGCGGGTATCGTCAATGGTATTCCCCACTGCCTTCACCCGGTAGGGTCCTCTGGCAATCTGGTCAGCAGTGAAGGTATACACCAGGGTGCCGCTGTCGTTCCAGGGGGTCTCCCCCACATACTCCCACTCTGCATCGGTGTCGCCGTTGCCCGCCTTATCGGCGAACATGGCGTAGACCCGCAGGGTGCGGTCGATGGGGCTGCCGTTCTTATCCAGCGCCTCTGCAGCAGGGGTAGCGGCGTCCAGCGTCTTGTTCTCATAGAAGTCATACTCCCGCTCCACCATGGTAACGGTGACCGCGCTGAAGTAGTAGTCCTCCTTGGTCAGGCGCACATGCTGGCCTTCGATCGTCTTGTCCCCGCCTGCTTCCACGTGGTCCACCATGGCATGGAGGAAGTCGTCCACGGTAATCATCTCGTCGTACTTGCCGGGGATATAGTTATAGGTATAGACGTAAGGGTCTCCGCCCTCCGGTTCTTTCACATACTGGGGGCAGTCGTGGGTGTTGGCGTAGCCCAGCAGGATACCGTCGTTCCGGAAGTTGATCCCGCCGTAGTCCTCCCCCTGGGCACTGAGGGCCTTATAGACTGCCGTCCAGGAGTTCTTGCTGTGGTCGGAGTACTTATAGAAGTCAATGATGCCGTCGGGGTGGTTCCACTTAAAGGTCTTGAAGGTGCAGCTGTCGGCAGCCTTGGCATTGCTGTCCGCATCCAAACCGTCAAGGGGGTGGAGAATCACATTCACCTCATTGTGGAAGCTGGTCTCATTCGGCACAAGGCTTGCCTTGGGGTAAGCCGTAACCACATACCAGTACACCCGCTCGGTAACGGTGCCGTTCTTGGCCTTATCCAGGGTCCTGGTCTCACCCACAAAGTACTTGCCGTCATAGGTGCCGCCGGACACGGGCGTAGTGGTGCCCTTTGTATTGATGGTCGTGGCCTTTCTGGTCATACCGCTCACGCCCACCACCTCGCCGGGGTTCTGTGCATTGGGGCTATTCTTCGGGTCGATCACAAAGAAGCTGTTCTCGTCAAAGTAAATCTCCCAGGGCTGGTTATAGGTCACGTCAGCCGACACCTGCCACACCGCATAGGCGTAGGTATCAAAGTCCAGCTGGGACTCAGGGATGTCCAGGTACTTGCTGACCTGCTTGTAGGTGTACAGCATGGGCTCGTAGGCCTTGCCGGTCACAGCCGTCTTGGAGGCGCTTGTCACCTTTGCCTGGGTGTCCACCACGCCGGTGAGAGGCCGCAGCTGCATATGCTGCCGCTCTTCCTTATAGCCGGTGTCGCTGGCAGCATCAGGCACCCGGACCACCACCTTGGCATCGGGGGTCAGGCTCCACTGGGTCATATCCTTCACGTCGAAGGCCCGCTCCAGGGGGTAGAGCACCTGGATGGTGGCGTTTTTACCCGCTATGATCTTCTCATAGTTAAAGAACACCAGGTAGGTCTCGCTGCCTACGGTCTCCGTATAGTAGTTGAAGGAGGATGTCTTGCTGGCAACGGGGGACGTCTTGGTGCCGTAGGGCACACCCACGCTCTCGGGCATCACAGCGTTGCCGCTGCGGTCCGTGAGCAGGGACGCGGGCATGCGGAGCTCCACGGCCCCTGCCTCCAGATCCTCATCCGTGTTGAACTCCAACTGGTATTTAATCTGGAAGTCCGCCGACCGCTCCACGTGGTACAGGTCGCCCTGTCCCACATAGTAGACCATGGCACGCCATACGGTGGCGCCTTCCACGTCTGTAGGGTCTGTCTCGGCAGCCGGCATGACCGGGCTGGCAAAGGGATCGTCATCCAACTCCCCGATGGGGCTGATTCCCTCCGGGGTGTCAGTTTCCGTGGGCCCGGCCTCTTCCTGGCCGCTGCCGCCGGAGACGTCACCAATGACATCGCTCAGGCCGGTGTCCTCGCCTGACGCCTCCGTAGTTGGGGCAGCCAGGGTCGTCACCGCCAGGCTCATGAGCATGGCGGCCACCAAAAGCAGTGATATCCATCGTTTCATGTTTTCGACCTCGCTTCCTACTGGTTTTTGCTGTCGTTTCCCTCATACGCCGAGGGTTGTCTACTGTGTTGGTCCCACCGGGGCCACGCCGCATAAAGTCGGGAAGTAACGTCATGCTGTGATATCACAGCA
>JABUSR010000203.1 GCA_021442645.1 Ruminiclostridium sp. | reverse complement strand
GCCACGCTGTGCTTCTCGTGCTTCTCTCCCCCGGCCAGGTTAAACCCGTGCAGGCCGGAGCAGGAGGCGCCCATGCAGACATTCAGGTCCATGGCATTCAGGGGGGGCATCACACCCAGGGTGTAGCAGCCGATATCGCCGTAGACCATGCACTTATTCTTAGAAAGGGCATAGAACACCCCCCGGTGGGGGCAGCCGGCGCACATGACCGGCGGGCGGCCGGGAATCTCGTCCTCCAGCGTGACGGTGTCCTTGGGGGCCTGGCCCAGGCACTGGGCGATGCGCCCCTGGGTCAGCTCGTCCACCATGGGGATGAGCTCCTTGCCGGTGACCTTCACGCCGATCTGACAGCAGTGGTTCTCAATGATGGGCTCCAGCTCCTCAATGACCAAAACCTTATCCACCCGGGAGGCGAAATCTTTGATTTTCTCCACAGGCATAGGCCAGGAGAGGCCCAGCTTCAGCACGCAGGCCTTCTCGCCGAAAATCTCACGCACATACTGGTAGCTGGTGGAGGAGGTGATGATACCCACAGAGGTATCCTCCCCCATCTCCATGCGGTTCAGGTCGGTGGTCTCGGCCAGGGCGGTCATGGCCCGGGTCCGCTCCTCCACCCGGTAGTGGGCCTTCAGGGAGTTGGTGGTCATCATAACCCGCTCGGGGTTCTTGGCGTATTCCTTCTGGGGCACTTCCTGCCGCTCGCCCCGCTCCACAATACTCTGGGAGTGGGCAATGCGGGTGCAGGTCCGCACCAGAACGGGGGTGTGGTACTCCTCCGAGAGTTCAAAAGCCCGCTTGGTGAATTCCTTGGCCTCCCGGGAGTCCGAGGGCTCCAGCATGGGGATCTTGGCCGCAATCGCGTAGTGGCGGGAGTCCTGCTCGTTCTGGGAGGAGAACATCCCGGGGTCATCGGCCACGCAGATGACCAACCCGGCATCCACTCCCTGATAGGAAATGGTAAACAGGGGGTCTGCGGCCACATTCAGGCCCACGTGCTTCATGCAGCAGGCCGCCCGCTTGCCGCCCACAGCGGCCCCGTGGGCCACTTCCAGGGCGACCTTTTCGTTGGGGGCCCACTCGCAGTAAATCTCCGGGTACTTGGCGGCCTCTTCCGTGATCTCCGTGCTGGGGGTACCGGGGTAGCTGGAGATCACACAGCACCCGGCCTCATATAGTCCGCGGGCAACGGCCTTGTTGCCCAACATCAGTTCTTTCATGGGGTTCCTCCGTGTTCGGTTTCTTCCGGCGTCGGCAGGGGCTCGCCCTTTTCCAGGGTCACCCGGTCCATGATCTCCCCTAAGGTACCGGTCCCGTAGTTGAGCACCCGGTTGACCCGGCTGACCGTGGCCGAGCTTGCGCCGGTCTCGTTCAGGATGGCGGTATACACCTTACCTGCGTGGAGCATTTTGGCCACGTCAAATCTCTGTTCCATGGCGCGCAGTTCTGTCACGGCGCACAGGTCATCGAAGAATCGGCAGCACTCCTCCACCGTGCTGAGGGAAACAATATGCTCGTACAGGTCAATGCTGCGCTCTTTCTTACTGGCTCTGGGCATGTGTTCCACTCCTTTTCTGTTGCGGTGCCCGGTTCCCCGGGCAGGCCGTTAACCTCTGTTCTGCTGGGCCACCAGCTGGTCTGCGCCGTACTGCTTCCGCAGGACGGGCTTTTCAATCTTGCCGGTGGCGTTGCGGGGAATCTCGGCGAAGATAATCTTCTTGGGCCGCTTATACCGGGGCAGATCCAGGCAGAATTCGTTGATTTCTTCCTCCGTGCAGGTCATGCCCTCTTTCAGCTCGATGATGGCGCCGCAGATTTCGCCCAGGCGGCGGTCAGGCAGGCCGATGACAGCCACGTCCTTGATCTTGTTGTTGGCCCGCAGGAAGTCCTCAATCTGAACCGGGTAAATATTCTCACCGCCGGAGATGACCACGTCCTTCTTCCGGTCCACCAGGAAGATGAACCCGTCCTCGTCCTGCATGGCCATGTCGCCGGTGTAGAGCCAGCCGTTCTTCAGGACCTCAGCCGTGGCCTCGGGGTTGTTGTAGTAGCAGGTCATGACGCCGGGGCCCTTTACGCACAGCTCGCCCACGTCGCCCTGGGGCACTTCCTTGTCCTGCTCGTCCACAATCTTGATTTTCCAGCGGTAGCCGGGCACGCCGATGGCACCCACCTTGTGGATGTTGTCCATACCCAGGTGCACGCAGCCGGGGCCGGTGGACTCAGACAGGCCGTAGTTGGTGTCGTACTTGTGGTGGGGGAAGTATTCCTTCCAGCGGCGGATCAGGGAGGGCGGCACAGGCTGTGCGCCGATGTGCATCAGGTTCCACTGGTCCAGCTTGAAGTCTTCCAGCTTCAGGTCGCCCCGGTCCAGGGTGTCCAGAATCTCCTGGGCCCAGGGCACCAGCAGCCACACCAGGGTGCACTGCTCATCGGAGATGGCCCGCAGGATGGTCTCCGGGCTGGTGCCCTTCAGCAGCACGGCCTTGCCGCCGGCAAACAGGCTGCCCATCCAGTGGAACTTGGCGCCGGTGTGGTACAGGGGCGGGATGCACAGGAACACGTCGTCGTGGCCGATGCGGTGGTGCTTCTGCTCCATTTCGGCCGCCTGGGTCAGGCTCTGGTGCTTGTGCAGGATGGCCTTGGGGAAGCCGGTGGTGCCGGAGGAGAAGTAGATGGCGCCGTCGTCGTCATCGGTGATGAGGACCTGGGGCGGTGCCGAGGAGCAGTCCGCAGACAGCTCCCGGTAGCTCTCGGCAAAGGTGGGGCAGTTATCCCCCACGTAGATCAGCAGGCGGCCCTTGCTGAGCTTGTGCTCGATGCTCTCAATACGGCCGATGAACTCCGGGCCGAACACCAGCACCTGGACCTCTGCCAGGTCGGCGCAGTACTGGATCTCGTCGGCGGAGTACCGGAAGTTGAAGGGCACGGCCAGGGCACCCGTCTTCAGAATGCCGAAGTAGATGGGCAGCCACTCCAGGCAGTTGTACATCAGGATGGCAACCTTATCGCCCTTTTTCACCCCCCGGGAGATGAGCATGTTGGCAAAGCGGTTGGCCTTTTCGTTGAACACATTCCAGGTAATCTCCCGGCGGAAGGATTCGTCGGTGGTGGGCTGGATCAGGTCATACTCCTTCCAGGTCATGCGGCGGGTATCCTTCACCTCGGGGTTCAGCTCCACCAGAGCCACTTCGTTGCCGTAGAGTTTCACATTGCGTTCCAGAAAATCAATAACAGGCATGTTGGGACAGTCCTTTCAAAGGTGTGATTCTATGCAGATAGATTATACTGAAATCCGATTAAAACAAGACAAGAATTGGCTTGTTTTAATCGCCTCCGCAG
>JABUSR010000003.1 GCA_021442645.1 Ruminiclostridium sp. | reverse complement strand
GATTACCTGCCTGGCCGGGCTGGAGGGGGAGAACCGCGACCTGGTGAAGACCGGCCGCACCCACCTCCAGGATGCCACCCCCATCACCTTCGGCCAGGAGATCAGCGGCTGGCGGAGCATGGTGGAGCACGCCCGGGATATGATCGTCACTTCCCTGGACCCCCTCTATGAGCTGGCCCTGGGCGGCACCGCCGTGGGCACCGGTCTGAACGCCCCCGCAGGCTTTGGCGAAGCCGCTGCACAGGAGGCCGCCAAGCTCACCGGTCTGCCCTTCCGCACGGCACCCAACAAGTTCCACGCCCTCACCGCCAAGGACGCCATTGTCTTCTCCCACGGGGCCCTGAAGGCCCTGGCCGCCAACCTGATGAAGATTGCCAACGACGTGCGCTGGCTGGCCTCCGGCCCCCGGTGCGGCCTGGGTGAGATTTTCATCCCGGAGAATGAGCCCGGCTCTTCCATCATGCCCGGCAAGGTGAACCCCACCCAGTGCGAATCCCTGACCATGGTCGCCGTCCAGGTAATGGGCAACGATACGGTGATGGGCATCGCCGCCTCCCAGGGCAACTTTGAACTGAATGTATATATGCCTGTCATCGCCCTGAACTACCTGCAGTCCGTCCGTCTCCTGGCCGACGGGATGAACTCTTTCGTCCTGCGGTGTCTCAGCGGCATCACCCCCAACCGGGAAAAGATGGCAGAGAATCTGGACCGGTCCCTCATGACCGTCACCGGCCTTACCCCCATTGTGGGCTACGAAAACGGTGCGAAGATTGCCAAGAAGGCCCATAAAGAGAATATCTCCCTGCGGGAGGCCGCCGTGGCCCTGGGGCTCTTCACCCCCGAGGCCTTTGACCGGGCCTTCCACCCCGAGAAGATGGTTTAAGAAAGGAGCCCTGCCCTATGGATATCAATGCAGAATCTTTGGCTTTACACTATGAACTGAAGGGCAAGCTGGAGGTCGTCTCCCGCTATCCCATCCAGACCCAGAAGGACCTGTCCCTGGCCTACACCCCCGGCGTAGCCACCCCCTGCCTGGAGATTCAGAAGGATCCCGCCAAGTCCTTTGCCCTCACCCGCCGTCAGAACATGGTGGCCGTCATCACCGACGGCTCCGCCGTCCTGGGCCTGGGTAACATTGGCCCCCTGGCCGGGATGCCCGTCATGGAGGGCAAGTGCGTCCTCTTTAAGGAGTTCGCCGGGGTGGACGCCTTCCCCATCTGTGTGGACACCCAGGATGTGGATGAGATGGTCAAGACCATCGCCCTCATCTCCAAGAGCTTCGGCGGCATCAACCTGGAGGACATTTCCGCTCCCCGGTGCTTCGAGGTGGAGCGCCGCCTGAAGGAAATCTGTGACATCCCCGTCTTCCACGATGACCAGCACGGCACCGCCGTGGTCATCACCGCCGCCCTCACCAACGCCCTGAAAGTCGTGGGCAAACGGAAGGAGGACGTCCGCGTCGTCATCAACGGCATCGGTGCCGCCGGCGGCGCTGCCGCCCGGCTGCTGCTGGATCTGGGCTTTGCCAACATGACCCTCTGCGATAAGGACGGCATCCTCTGCGCCGGGGATACCAACCTCACCGGCCACCACGCGGAACTGGCCGCCCGGACCAACAAGGAGGGCCGCACCGGCTCCCTGGCCGATGCCCTGGTGGGTGCCGACGTCTTCATCGGCGTCTCCCGCCCCGGCCTGGTCACCGGCGAAATGGTAGAGACCATGGCCAAAGACCCCATCATCCTCTCCATGGCCAACCCCGTGCCCGAGATCATGCCTGACATCGCCAAGGCCCACGGCGCCGCCGTGGTGGGCACCGGCCGTTCCGACTTCCCCAACCAGATCAACAACGTGCTGGTCTTCCCCGGGCTCTTCAAGGGCGCCCTGTCCTGCGGGGCCGTCCAGATTACTGAGGGCATGAAGTACGCCGCCGCCAAGGCCCTGGCGGACATGGTCTCCCCGGAGGAGCTCTCCGCCGAGTACATCCTGCCCTCTCCCCTGAACCGGGCCGCCGCCCAGGCCGTGGCCGACGCCGTGGCCGAGGAGGCCAGACGGACGGGCATCGCCCGCTTCTGAGCCCTTCCCATACGACAAAAAACTGCCGGAGGAACCCCCCCGGCAGTTTTTCTGTCTTCTGCAATTTCCGCTTGTTGGTCCGGGTTGCAGCCCTTTCTTACAGCTCCCGGTGCATTCCCACCACGTAGTAGTCCCCCTGCTGATGGATATCACCGGTACCCACAAAGCCGTTCTTCTTCCAGAAGTGCTCGCTCTGCTCGTTGCCGTAGGTGTAGGCCAGCTCCACCCAGGTGTAGCCGTCGTTTTTCAGCCAGCGGAACACCTCCTCCATGATGCGGCTGCCCTCGCCGGTGCCCTGGCGGGAGGCGGACATCATGAACAGGCCCACATAAGCAAAGTTATCCTCGGGGTAGTCGATGACCAGCTCCAGCACGGCCACCAGTTTGTCCCCGTCCCAGAAGCCCAGGAAGGCCTTGCTCAGGCAGCTCATACCGCCCGGGACGGCCACCAGGTCCTCCCACAGGTTCTCCGTGGGGACTTCCTGCCCCAGGGCGGCAAAATACTGGGGGTTCTCGGCGTACAGGGCCGAAAGCTCCTCCAGGTGCTCGGTCATATTGCGCACCTGGTAGTTCTGGGTTAGATCCTCAACATACAGCATAGTTCTTTCCTCCCGTTTTTTATTGGTTCGTGTTAGTCCGGTTTTTTGATTTTCAGTGCTAGCCGCATCAGGTAGGCCTGGGGGTCGGCAGAGGTGGAGTGATTCACCAGGTCCTCCTCATAGAGGTCCCCGTCGATGACATACCCCCGCTCCAGCACCCAGTCCCGCAGACGGCGGCAGGCCGCATACTCCGACTGGTAGGAGCCGCAGTGGTAGAGGACGGCATAGGTCCCCGCCGGGCGCTCCCGGGTCTCCCACCCTGTGGTACCCGGCGGCATCGGGCAGAAGTAGAAGCTCTCCAGAAACTGGTCCTGCTCCAGGTCCTCCCGGCATATGATGTCCCCGGGGGCCTGTGCCACGCTCCCCTGCTCCCGGGCCCAGGCAAGCAGATTCCGTATGTGGAGCAGATAGACTGACTCCTCGAACTGAGAGACATCCGGGGCCTTCACCACTGCCAGCAGCTGCCGGGGCAACTCCTCAATGCGAATCTCACCCGGTGCCGCATCCCGTGCCAGCTCGGTGGTGCGGATGGTCTCCTGCAAGCAGTCCTCCATCCGGCGCAGGCGCTCCCGCTGGAGCTCCAGGTCAGCCTCCTTTTCCCGAAGCAGGTCCAGCAGGGCCTCAGGGCTGCGGTGGGTCAGGTAGTCCCGGATCTCCGCCAGGGGCGTGTCCAGCCGCCGCAGGGC
>JABUSR010000224.1 GCA_021442645.1 Ruminiclostridium sp. | reverse complement strand
GGATTTCAGTATAAGTCCTCTCTCCGTGCCTTTTCTGTCCCTGGGGCCCCGTTGACAGGTCTGCAGCCCGGCCGGTATAATAGAGCATGACCCCGCCGAAAGGAGGCCTCACTATGGCCAACCTCATCCCCATTACCGACTTTAGCGACCCTGCTCTTGACGTATTCGCCCGGCTGTCCGAGGCCCAGCTCCTCAACCGGGAGCATCCAGAGGAGGGTCTCTTCATCGCCGAAAGCCCTAAGGTTATTGGGCGGGCTCTGGATGCGGGCCTGGTCCCCAGGGCCCTCTTAGTGGAAGACCGTCATGTGGCAGGAGAGGCCGCCCCTATCCTGGCCCGGTGTGGGGAGGTCCCCGTGTACACCGCGCCTTTCGATGTACTGACCCAGCTGACCGGGTTCAAGCTCACCCGGGGGCTACTCTGTGCCATGGTCCGCCCCCCCTTGCCCTCTATAGCGGCCCTCTGCACCGGGGCCCGCCGGGTGGCCGTGCTTGAGGATGTCATGAACCCCACCAACGTAGGAGCCATCTTTCGCTCAGCAGCCGCCCTGGGCATGGACGCCGTCCTGCTGACCCCCGGGTGCAGCAACCCCCTCTACCGCCGGGCTATCCGGGTGAGCATGGGCACCGTGTTCCAGATTCCCTGGACATTCCTGGCTCCGGACTGGCCCCAGCAGCTCCGGGCGTTGGGTTTCGTCACCGCCGCTCTGGCACTGTCCGACGACGCCCTGTCTGTCCGGGATTCCCGGTTGGCGTGTATTCCGCGGCTTGCCCTGGTGCTGGGCACCGAGGGGGAGGGCCTGGCCCCCGCCACCATCGCTGCCTGCGACCATACGGTAAAGATCCCCATGTCCCACGGCGTAGACTCTCTGAATGTGGCTGCCGCCTCTGCTGTGGCCTTCTACCAGTTGGGGCTGTGAAGCCCGGCCTCGTGCCCAGCGCTCCGAAAAACACATTACCCGCTCCGTCCTTTTTGGACAGAGCGGGTATTTTTTCATGAAAAAGGGGATTTGTGCGAGGAAAGGTGTTCCAGCTTCCCCTCAGAGGGGCTCGTAGCCAAAAATTCCGTCCCCCCGGTCTGTCCGGCAGACACGACCCTCTCCCATGAGCAGCTCCAGGTGGGCCAGAGCCTCCCCCACAGCGAACCACTTCTGGTTCAGGGGGAACTCCGCCCAACTTCTGGCCCGGATGTCCCAGGTCATACGGCCAGTGATATCATAGGCTGTGAGGCCGGGGAGAATCTCTCGAATCACCGGGCAGCCGCCTTCCGGGCCTCCTCCACCAGAGCAGAGGCCCCCAGGCGCTCTGCGCCCAGCTCCAGGTAGGCCTGGGCGTCTTCCAGAGTGCGGATGCCGCCGGAGGCTTTCAGACTGATATGGTCGGCCAGGTTCTCCCGCAGAAGGGCCACGTCCTCCCGGGTGGCCCCGCCGGAGCCAAAGCCAGTGGAGGTCTTCAGGAAGTCGGCTCCCGCTTTTTCCACCACCTGGCATAGCTTTTTCTTCTCCGGGTCGGTGAGCTGGCAGGTCTCGATAATGACCTTAAGGGGGCGGCCCAAACAGGCAGCCTTGACCCCCTTAATCTCCTCAATGAGGTCAGCCCAACGACGGTCCTTCACCTTTCCCAGGTCGATGACCATGTCAATCTCGCTGGCCCCATTCTCCACGGCGTCCTTGGTCTCGAAGATCTTGGCAGCAGGGGTACTGGTGCCGTTGGGAAAGCCGATGACCGTGCAGACCTTCAGGTAGCCCTGGACGTAGTCCACAGCGGCCTTTACATAGGTGGGTGAGATGCAGACTGTGGCACAGCCGAACTCCATGGCCTCGTCACAGAGGGTCTTCACCTGGTCCCAAATGGCCTCGGGCTTCAGAAGAGTGTGGTCTACATGGCTGAGAATGTTGGGGATATCCATGGTGTGTCTCCTTTTCTGGTCGGTCGTAGTATGTGCCTCACCGCAGGGCCAGGCTGTTGTTCAGCAAAAGGGTGGAGTACAGGAAGAGCACATCCTGGCCGTGGAAGTCCAGGGTCTCCCCCAGCAGGTAGGAAGGGAAGTACCTAAGGTCCACCAGGGTGACCCGGCAGTAACTCTCCGCCAGGAGAGGCGCCAGACTGCTGCCGAAGGAATCCCGGAAGAGGATGAGCTCCCGCTCTGTGGCGGCAGCAGGGTTTTCCAGAACCAGAAGCCCTTGGGCACCCGACAGGAAGAGGTTATAGCCCTCTCCCTCCCTGGCCCGCAGCCGGTCATAGAGAAGGCCTGTGTGGGGGCGGCCCATGAGGTCGTACCGGGTGACGGTAATCTCCTCCATCCCCGGCCCGGTGAGGTAGTTCAGTTGGTCCGGGGCCAGTGGCAGGTCCCGGAGGTAGTCCCCGGCGAAGGGCACCGGGTATGTTTTGGTCTCGTGGCTGCCGGAGGCCCCGGGGACTCCCAAAACGCCGCAGAGATACTCTGCAGCAGGGAGCAGGGCCTCCTGCCTCCAGTGGGCGTCCGTGCGGTAGTAGTCCTCCGCCGACAGCACCGTACCAAGCCCCACGGGGGTGAGGGCAGGGGCACAGTCGGCGACAGCCCTGGTCAGCTCCTGCCAGTCCAGGGCAGGGCGATCCCCCGCCAGGAAGGCATGCTTACCGGGAACGACCGCCAGATAGGTCCGCCCGGCACTCTCCCCCAGGTTTTCCTCGCAGATGCGCTGGAAGAGTTCTCCGGCATGAGCTGCCATGGCGGGTTCCAGGGCCGGCTCGGCCTGGACCAGGTAGTCTCCCGCCCGGTAGAGGCCCCCCGGCTCCTGACGGTCAAAGGCTGCCAGCGCCGCGAGGTCCAGAGGCGAGTCCCAGGAGTGACGGTCATAGGGGGCTGTCCATCCCCCCAGAAGACAGACCGTACCCAGAACGAAGGCGGCCAGCCCCCATCGCTTTTTCACAGTTCGCTCCGTTAGCCGAGCTCTTTGTCGGTCATCAGGAAGTAGACCGTGGATCCGTCCTCAGAGACAGAAGCCACCTTCTGCTCAGCGGTGATGCAGACGTTCCAGCTCAGGTCAGATGCCTCCATAAGGGTCTGGCAGAAGGCATCAGCATCAGCTCCCTCCTCCAGGGCGAAGATGTAGCCAATGAAGGGAACAGGGCTCATGGTGGGGCCGAACATGGCGCCCTGGGTGAAGCCGGTGATCTCATTGTTGCCAAAGCCGGTCAGCAGGCCGGGCTGAATCTCCACAGCCACACACTGGAAGGGAAGGCCGGCCTGGATGGTCATGCGCTGGGCATTGTCCAGGGGGGTACCTTCAGCACCGTCCCGAAGGATGTCCATGAGCATGCCGCCCGCCGTTTCGCTGAAGGCATCGGCCTCCATCTCGGGCTCCATGAAGACCACAGCTTCGGG
>JABUSR010000191.1 GCA_021442645.1 Ruminiclostridium sp. | reverse complement strand
ACCGGCACTCCCACCCGGGTAATTGACCACGTGGCCATCTACCCTGCCTCCCACTACGTAGCCTCCAGGGAGAAGATGGCCGCTGCCATCCAGGAGATCTACCGGGAGATGGAGGAGAGAGTTGCCTTTTTCAAGGAAAACGAGCAGCTTCTGGAGGCCCAGCGCATCTCCCAGCGGACCCTGTACGACATCGAGATGATGCAGGAACTGGGCTATTGCTCCGGTATTGAGAACTACAGCCGGGTCATCGCCGGCCGCCCGGCCGGCTCTCCCCCCATGACTCTGCTGGACTATTTCCCCAAAGACTTCCTCCTCTTCGTAGACGAAAGCCACGTGACCCTCCCCCAGGTTCGGGCCATGTACGCCGGGGACCGGGCCCGGAAGACCACTCTGGTGGACTACGGCTTCCGCCTCCCCTGCGCCTTTGACAACCGCCCCCTGAACTTTGAAGAGTTCTCCCAGCGGCTGAACCAGGTCATCTACGTCTCGGCCACGCCGGGCCTCTATGAGAGGTCCCGCTCAGGCCAGATTGCAGAGCAGGTCATCCGCCCCACCGGCCTGCTGGACCCCGTGGTCCAGGTCCGCCCTGTTGAGGGCCAGATTGACGACCTCATCGGGGAGATTAACCTCCGCACCACCCGGCAGGAGCGTGTGCTGGTGACCACCCTCACCAAGAAGATGGCCGAAGACCTCACCGCCTACCTCCAGGAGGCAGGCATCCGGGTCCGATACATGCACCATGACATCGACACCATCGAACGCATGGAAATTATCCGCGACCTGCGCCTGGGCACCTTCGATGTGTTGGTGGGCATTAACCTTCTGCGAGAGGGGCTGGACATCCCCGAGGTCTCTCTGGTGGCCATTCTGGATGCCGACAAGGAGGGCTTCCTCCGGTCGGAGACCTCCCTCATTCAGACCATCGGCCGGGCGGCACGAAATGCTGAAGGCCTGGTCATCCTCTACGCCGACACCACGACCCCCTCCATGTCTGCCGCCATCCGGGAGACCCAGCGGAGGCGGGATATCCAAGACGCCTACAACAAGGCCAATGGCATCACTCCCAAGACCATCGTAAAGTCCGTCCGGGATCTCATTGAGATCTCCCACACCCCTGACGGCAGTAAGACAGGCAAGGGCACAAAGGCCCTCACTGCCCGGGAAAAGGCCGACCTCATCGCCAAACTGGAAAAGGAGATGAAGGAGGCCAGCCGCCGTCTGGAATTCGAATACGCCGCCATCCTCCGGGACCAGATTATCGAGCTCCGGGGCAAAGAGACAAAAGACTGACCCCCGTACGAAAGAGGTACCTATCTATGAATACACCCAACACCACCCCCACCGACACCCCCCAGGCTGCCGCTCCCAAAGGGAACTTTCTGGCCGTCCTCTGCGTTCTGGGCGCTGCCTCCCTGTGGGGCGCCACCGGCTTCTTCAACCGGCAAATCTCCGCCCTGGGGATTTCTGCCTCCTCTGCCGTCTCCGTCCGTAACGTGGGGGCCTGTATCCTGTTGGTGGTCTTCTTCCTGGTAACCAACCGCAGCGTCTTCCGGATCAAGCTCCGGCACCTGCCCCTCTTCCTGGCCATGGGACTCATCTCCATCATGCTGTTCTCCCTGGTTTACTTCAGCAGTCAGCGGGAGTCTTCCCTGGCTGTGGCCGCCATTCTGCTGTACACCGCCCCCACCTTTGTGGTCATCCTGTCCACCCTGATTTTTCGGGACAAATTCACCAAGAGAAAGCTGGCCGCCCTGGTCATCGCCTTTTTAGGCTGCACCTTTGTAGCCGGGATCTGGGGCGGCGGCCTGAGTATCACACCCAAGGGTCTGCTCCTGGGCCTGGGCAGCGGCCTTTTCTACGCCTCCTATTCCATCTTTGGCCGGGTAGCCCTCCGCCACTATCAGCCCCTCACCGTCACCCTCTACACCTTCCTGGTCGGTGGCATCGGCTCCTGCTTCCTTCTGGAGCCGGAGAGCGTGTCTGCCTTTGCCGCCTCCCCCAAGGCCATCCTTCTGGGCCTGGGCCTGGCCATTTTCTCCACCATCCTGCCCTATATGCTGTATACCAAAGGCCTCAATGACCTGGGCGATAGCGGCAAGGCCTCCATCCTGGCCAGTGTGGAGCCGGTGGTTGCCGCCATTATCGGCATCCTGGCTTTTGGCGAGCCCCTGACCCTGGGCGTCATCCTGGGCCTGGTCTGTATCCTGATTTCCGTTTATATTCTGAGGTGACGGCATGGCAAAGGCAAAAGAAGAGAAAACCAACGTCATCCGCCTCCTGGAGGCCGCCAACATCCCCTGCACCCACCACGAGCTGGACCTGCCCAAGGGCCAGGTCCCCGATGGCGTCACCGCTGCCGCCCTGGTGGGCAGGCCCGTGGAACAGGTCTTCAAAACACTGGTGGCCGAGGGCCCCAAGGAAGAACACTTTGTTTTTGTAATCCCCGTGGCCGAGACCCTGGACCTGAAAAAGGCTGCCAGAGCCGCCGGGGTGAAATCCATTACCATGCTCCCCCAGAAGAAACTCCTCCCCCTCACCGGCTATGTCCACGGGGGCTGCTCCCCTGTGGGGATGAGCAAATCCTTTCCCACCTTCTTCGCAGAAGAGGTCATCCTGGTGGACACCATGGTCTGCTCTGCCGGCAAGGTAGGCCATCAGGTGGAGGTCCGTCCCGACGACCTCATTGCCCTGGTGGGCGGCCAAATCGCCGACCTGGTGGTCCGTTGACCCTCCCATACCCTTTGGAGAAACAACTATGCAATCTCACATTTTCGTAAAAGGCGCCCGCGCCAACAACCTGAAAAATATCGATATATCCATCCCCCGGGACAAACTGGTCGTCATCACCGGGCTCTCCGGCTCCGGCAAATCCTCCCTGGCCTTTGACACCATCTACGCCGAGGGCCAGCGGCGATACGTGGAGTCCCTGTCCTCCTACGCCCGGATGTTCCTGGGTCAGATGGAGAAGCCCGACGTAGACTATATCGACGGCCTCTCCCCCGCCATCTCCATCGACCAGAAGACCACCAGCAAAAACCCCCGGTCTACCGTGGGCACAGTGACAGAGATTTACGACTATCTCCGCCTCCTTTGGGCCCGGGTGGGCACCCCCCACTGCCCCCAGTGCGGCAAGGAGATCCGGCAGCAGTCTATCGACCAGATTATCGACCAGATCATGGCCCTTCCCGAGGGCACCCGCATCCAGGTCATGGCCCCCATCATCCGCGGTAAAAAGGGCGAACATACGAAGGCCCTGGAGAGTGCACGGAAGTCGGGCTTTGTCCGCTGCCGCATCGACGGTGCCCTTTACGAGCTTTCCGAGGAGATCTCCCTGGAGAAAAACAAAAAGCACAGCATCGAGATCG
>JABUSR010000171.1 GCA_021442645.1 Ruminiclostridium sp. | reverse complement strand
GCCCTCAGGGAACCGGAACCAGTCCTCGGGCATATCCTTCAGCCGGACTCCCTCCGTCAGCAGGGCGTTGAGCTTTAACTGAAGCCAGAAGGCCCGGAGGGCGGCAGGGTCCTTTTTCATAGACACGGCGTTATGGCCATCGTTGGTGACCATTCCCATATTCAGAGGGACGCCGTTGAGGAGGGCGTAGATTACGCCCACGAAGACATTGATTATCAGAAAAACAGAGATGAGAGGGTGAGCCCGGAGGGGGATGTACAGCAAGAGGCAGAGGACGGCAGAGACGAGATTCAGCAGGGAACCACCCAGGTTATAGAGCACAAAGGGGATCTTGCCGTCTTTCAAATCAGGAGGGGCCAGGAGGCACTGACCGCCGGTGCCCGCCAGTTTCATCCGCCGGAGGCAGTATTCTTTGCCCTGCTTCATCAGCATGAAGGGGCCTACTCGGAAGGAAGAGAAAGAATAGCCCGACAGGAGACCAAAGAGCAGATGACCACCCTCGTGGATAATAATCTGAAAGAAGACAACGACCAGAAAGCCGAGGAGAACAAGGACACAGTCCAGCAGACGGTCTCCTGTAATCCCCTGGTTCACTATGGTGCGGTCGATAAAAGAGGGTACAAAAAGGCCGCACAGGCCGCTGATGACCACGCAGATGACGGGGACGAGGAGCCGCTGTAGGGAAACAATTTTTTTCTTATTGCTCATGGGGGATCCCTCCAAGAAATATTCTAGCACCAGTGTACCATATTTTGGCCGAAACTGCCATACAAAAAGAGGGAACCGCTATGCGAAGGCTCACGCTGTATATTGACCCGTCCCAAGACGGGAAAGAAGTAAATACCCTCCTGCGGAGGGAACTGGGACTCTCTGGTTCCGGCGTCCGTCGGGCCAAACAGCTGCCAGACGGTATCCTCTTGGACGGTCGGCCAGTGTTTACTAACGCCCGGGCACGGGCGGGGGAGAGGCTGTCCGTGGCTGTGGGGGATCTCGAGGGCAGCAACCAGATTGCCCCTGTCTCGGGTCCCCTGGACCTCTGGTATGAGGACGAGGACCTGCTGGTGGTGAATAAAAACGGCCAGACCCCTGTCCACCCCAGCCAGGGCCACCACGGGGACACCCTGGCTAACTTCCTCATGGCTTACTATGAGACCATTGAGCTGGTGGCGGCCTTTCATCCGGTGAACCGGCTGGATCGGGGGACGTCCGGGCTCATGGCGGTGGCTAAGCATCCCCACGCCCACGAGATCCTTCAGCGCCAGCTGCGGGAGGGGGTCCTGGTCCGGACCTATTTGGCGGTGTGCGAGGGGGTCCCCGGGGCAAAAGCCGGGACAATCGAGGCGCCCATCGGGAGGGAGCCGGGGTCTGTCCTCCGTAGGATGGTCATAGAGGAGGGGGCCTTCGCTCGGACCAGTTACCGGGTGCTGAGGACCGGGCGGGGACGCAGTCTGGTGTCCCTGTCGCTGGACACCGGCCGCACCCACCAGATTCGGGTCCACATGGCCCACCTGGGCTGTCCCCTGGTGGGGGATTTCCTCTATGGTCGTGAGACGTCAGAACTCCCAGATCGGTTTGCTCTCCACTCGGCGTTCATCCGTCTGAACCAGCCCATTACCGGGGAGGAAATTGCCTTGGAGGCCCCGCTGCCGGAGGATCTGTCCCGCCTTTTACTTTGAACGAACAGGAGAACGCTATGAATCAACCCTTGTCATTGCTACCCATCCCCCTGCTGGACTGGTACCGGGACAACGCCCGGGACCTGCCCTGGCGGCGGGAGCCTACGCCCTATCGGGTGCTGGTGTCGGAGATCATGCTCCAGCAGACCCGCGTGGCGGCGGTGTTGGACTATTTTGCCCGGTTTATGGAGGTCTTCCCCACGGTTCGGGACCTGGCCGATGCGCCGGAGGACCAGCTTATGAAGCTGTGGCAGGGGTTGGGCTATTACAGCCGGGCCCGGAACCTGCAGAAGGCCGCCCGGCAGATCATCACCGACTGGGGGGGAAAATTCCCCACAGAGTATAAAGACCTCCGTGCGCTGGCGGGGGTGGGGGAATACACCGCCGCTGCCCTGGCCTCCATCGCATTCGGGCGGCCCGTTCCGGCGGTGGACGGCAACCTGCTCCGAGTCTCTGCCCGAATCATGGGGGATTCTACGGATGTCACCACCGCTAAGGGGAAAAAGCATTTTACAGAGGCCCTCCGGGAAATCATCCCCCTGGAGGAGCCGGGCCGATTCAACCAAGCCATGATGGATTTGGGAGCTACGGTTTGCCTGCCCAACGGGGCACCCCTCTGCCGTGTCTGCCCGGCAGCAGACTTTTGCTGTGCCCATCTGGAAGGCCGTACCGAGGAAATCCCTGTCCGCCCGGCAAAAAAAGCCCGACGGGTGGAGGACCGTGTGGTCTGGTTTTTTTTCAACGGCGGGCGGGTTGCCATTCGCCGCCGCCCTGATAAAGGACTGTTAGCAGGGCTGTGGGAATACCCCAACGAGCCTGATGGCGACGAGCCTCCGGCAGCCTGGGGACTCCAGCCCGGGGGAACAGAATTTGCCGGGACGGGTGTTCACATTTTCACCCATGTGGAATGGCACATGACCGCTCGGAAATGCTATCTGCAGGAGGACAGACTGCCCGAGGGATGGGTCTGGGCTGACAAAGCATCCCTGCGTGACCGGTATGCCGTTCCCAGTGCTTTCGCTCCCTTTCGTACTTTGGTAGAGGAGGAATTGGTATGAGCCTGCAGTATGATCCGACCCGCTGCACCCTCTGCCCGCGCCGATGCGGTGGTGACCGTACCAAAGCTGGGGGACGCTGCCGGATGCCGGCCAGGCCTGTTCTTGCCCGGGCCGCCCTTCACCACTGGGAGGAACCGCCCCTGTCCGGAACCCGGGGGGCAGGCACGATTTTTTTCTCCGGGTGTTCCCTTGGTTGTGTCTTCTGCCAGAACGACAGCATCAGCCGGCAGGATTTCGGCAGGGAGGTGTCTTTTGACCGACTGCGGGAGATCTTCTATGAGCTGATTGGCCAGGGGGCCCACAACATCGACCTGGTGAACCCAACCCACTACGCCCATGCGGTAGAACGGGCGCTGGAGACGCCCCTGCCGGTTCCGGTGGTGTGGAACAGCGGGGGCTATGACCGGGTGGAGACCCTGCGGGCCCTGGAGGGGAAGATTCAGATATACCTCCCTGACTTCAAATATCCCGACTCAACCGGGGCAGGGATTTACGCCGAAGCCCCGGACTACCCGGAGATGGCAAAGGCGGCCATCCGGGAGATGGTACGACAGACCGGTCCTTATACGATGGACGACGAGGGGATTCTTCAACGAGGTGTCATCATTCGCCATCTGCTCCTGCCCGGACGCCTTAATCAGGCGAAGGAGGTTATGGACTGGGTGGCGGAGAACTTTCCACCGGGCACGGTCCTCTTCTCCCTCATGAGCCAATACACGCCCTGGGGGCGAGCTGGAGAATACCCTGAGTTGGACCGCTGCCTGCGGAAAAGCGA
>JABUSR010000147.1 GCA_021442645.1 Ruminiclostridium sp. | reverse complement strand
TGCGGAGGCGATTAAAACAAGCCAATTCTTGTCTTGTTTTAATCGGATTTCAGTATAAGAGCCCGTGTCCGGAACGATGCGGACAAGACGGAAAGCAGGAACAAAATACGGAAAGCCCCCGTCCGGGAGCGGTTTATTTACTGCTCCCCGGCAGGGGTTTTTTTGACGGAAGATGTGGGGCGGAGAGGTGCGAAGGGTGAAAAAAGAATCGGGGCCGCCGGTTTCAGCGGCCCCGATTTGATACATTACAGTGCCATATTTGGCACGAATCCCTCTGTTTCCCCCTGTTACCAGAACTTTGACTGGCTATGGAGCTTTTTCAGGAGGTCAAGGTATTTGCTGTAGTTGCTGATGATAGAGGAACTGATGCTGCTGCTCTGCTGCGTGCGGGCAGCTGCAGCCAGAATCTGGTCAGCCATGTACTGGTGGCTGTCCAGGGTGGGGTGGACCATGTAGAGGAAGCTTCCGCTGTTGATGTCGGAGGAATCCATGTCATAAATCTGAACTCTGCTGCAGTCGGCAAACTGATAGGTCTTATACTTGTACTGGAAAGATTTCAGGAAGAGGTTTAAGTCTTTGATGATGGGTTCCATAACGGCATCCAGCTTGAAATTAACGGTATCGCTGAGCTGCAGCTGACTAAAGGGATTGTAAATGCCCACGGAGACAACGGTCGCATCCGGGTTGCAGGCATAAATCTCCTTCAGGATGGCCGCATAGTTGGTCTTGAAGGCCTTAGAGGAGGAGATAAGGTTCTTGGCGAAATTGGAGAGAAGGGTGTTGACCTTAGATGCGGCGCAGGTGGCCTCGTACTGAAGGACCTTGGAAAATGCCAGATAGACATCACCGGACTGGGTGTACTGGCTGAGGATCTGGGAGACAACGGCATCATCTCTATACTCCTTTTGGAGGTCTGCCAGCACATACAGCATGGAGAGGGTGAGTACGTCGTTGGAGCCGTAGTTGATGGTGATGAGGTCAGCATTTTCAACGGCCTCCTTTATGGTGACGCCGTAAATGCCCTCGAGCTGACTGTCGGCTTTATCCAGCACGGCGCAATTTTGCTCAGCGGATCCGTCGGTGCCGAGGAAGACCTTGCCCCAGGATGCGCCTTTGTCGCCGTCGTTGTAAACACCGTCCAGCAGATAGCGGAGCTCAACGGTGCGGGTACCGCTTACAGCGCCCTGGATGAAGGTTTCAGCGCCCACAGCTTCCGCTACCAGGGAGTGATAGGCGCGGGGGACCTTTTCGAAGTTATAGCCATGATACATGTATCTATAGTAGGTGCCGGAGGCATCATAAGCGGCCATAAATTCCTCGGCTGCCGGAAGGTCCATATTCTTCGGATCGCGCGTCTTGGAGATCTCTACGGCCAGATCAGCGGTTACCGGCACGCCGCACCCGGAGGCAATGCTGTCACCAAGGCAGAGGTAGGTCTCGTACTTGGGTACGGTGTACTGGGTCGCGGCCAATGCGCTTCCACCGAGCCCTGCCAGCAGGGCAGCGGCCAGCAGCAAGGATATGGCTTTTCTCATTTTTTTCTTCACAGAAAATTCTCCTTTCCAAATTTCCCTTACTTATAAGGGTCGTCTCTTGAAGCCTTGATTTTACAAATCATCAAAGGGCAGACTTATTATATAACACGAGGAAATTTATGTCAATATGAGTGGAATATACCCATTCAAATAAATAAAAATCGGGGCCGCTGAAATAGCGGCCCCGATTCGGAAGCTTGGATATCATGCAGTCTCACACCCGAGGCTCCGATTACCAGGACAGAGCCCGAGTGTGGAGCTTTTTCAGGAGATCAAGGTATTTGCTGTAGTTGTTGTTGATGGCGGTGGAACTGCTGCTGCTCTGCTGCGTGCGGGCAGCTGCGGCCAGGATCTGGTCAGCCATGTACTGATGGCTTTCCAGGGTGGGGTGGACTCTGGTGATGAAATCGCCGTTGCCGATGCTGGACATATCCATGTCATAAACCTCGACACCGCTGCAGTCGGCAAACTGATAGGTGCTGTACTTGCCCTGGAAGGATTTCAGATAGAGGTTCAAGTCTTTGATGATGGGGGCCATGAGGGCATCCAGCTTGAGATCAATGGTATCGCTGAGCTTCATCTGACTGAAGGGGTTGTAGATGCCCACGGAGACGACAGTCACGTCCGGGTTCATGGCATAGATGTCCTTGAGGATGGCTGCATAGTTGGTCTTAAATGCAATAGAAGCGGAGATGAGGTTCTTGGCGAAATTGGAGAGAAGGCTGTTGACCTTATTGGCTGCGCAGGTGGCCTCGTACTGAAGGACCTTGGCAAATGCCAGATAGACATCGCCGGACTGGGTGTACTGGCTGAGAATCTGAGAGACAACGGCGTCATCTCTGTACTCCTTTTGGAGGTCCTCCAGCACATGCAGCATGGAGAGGGAGAGCACGTCGTTGGAGCCGTAGTTGATGGTGATGAGGTCAGCCTTTTCAACGGCCTCCTTCATGTTGACGCCGTAAATGCCCTTGAGCTGACTGTCGGCTTTATCCAGCACAGCACAATTCTGCGCAACAGAGCCATCTGTACCGAGGACGGACCTGCCCCAAAAGCCGCCCTTGTCGGGGTCATTATAGACGCCGTCCAGCAGGTAGCGGAGCTCAACGGCGCGGGTGCCGCTTACAGCGCCCTGGATGAAGGTATCAGCGTGCTCAGCTACCAGGGAGTGGTAAGCACGGGGGACCACTTCGAAGTTATAGCCATGATACATATACTCTACATAATTAAGGGAGGCATCGTAATCGGCCATAACTTCAGTTGCTTTCTGGATGTCCATATCCTTATGAGTCTCCGTCTCGGGATTCTGGGAAATCTCCACGGCCTCATCAGCCGTTTTCGGCACCGCGCACCCGGCAGCAATGCTGTCACCAAGGCAGAGATAGGTATCATAGTTGCGGCCGGTGTACTGGGTAGCCAGTGCGCTTCCACCAAGCCCTGCCAGCAGGGCAGCGGCCAGAAGCAGAGACACGGCCTTCTTCATTTTTGTTTTCATAGGGGATTCTCCTTTACCAGATACTCCCCTTTCCCTATATCATTCGTCTCAAAATCTACAAATCGTTTATATCGTTTTTTCGGAGTTTCATTGCGTAAAGCGCAACTTGAGCAGGGTATCCAAAAACGCATATTCATTATATTATACCGGAGTACATATGTCAACGGTAAGACGGGGTTTACAGGAAGACTGCGGGGGTAATTGAAAAATCGGGGCCGCTGGTCTCAGCGGCCCCGATTTTTGGGAACATTGGTCGTTCTGTGGGTTTCATTTCCCGCAGGCTCGATTACCGGCCCTGGGTCAGAGCGTTCAGATATTTCAGGGGAGTGGCTGCTCTGTCGGCAGAGGAAGTGCTCGGCTGAGAAAGAGCGGCCAGAATCCGGTCGGCTATGTACTGATGGGGCTCCAGGGTGGGGTGGGCAATCAATGGAGACGCTCGTAGTACCGGGTCAGTTTTGCGTAGTCAATCTTCCCCATGCTGGTGTACGGCATCTCATCGAC
>JABUSR010000133.1 GCA_021442645.1 Ruminiclostridium sp. | reverse complement strand
CTCCCTCTGACGAGGGAGCTGTCAAAAATTCCCAATTTTTGACTGAGGGAGAGATACGCTCACTTGAAGGGACAGACTCCGGCCTGGCCGTAGGCCCTACTCTCTCTCCCCCCGTCAAAATCTTCGATTTTTCCTTCCCCCCTCGTCAGATGGGGGCGGCCAAGGTAGGTGGGCAAACTGGGCTGTACGCCTTACGATTCTAAGCTGCTTCCGGCCATTGCCGGGCGTGGTTCTACACTGGCTCCCTCCGGCGAGGGAGCTGTCAAAAATTCCCAATTTTTGACTGAGGGAGAGATACACCCACCTGCGGAAAATCTCCCACCTATCACTTTACCTCAAACTTGATGGTCGGCTCGTCGATGGTCCCGCCGTTTGCATCCCGGATGGTGAGCCCAAACTCCACCGTCTTCACTTCGGAGGCCTCGCTCACATGGATATCATCCAGACCGCTCCCCCAAAGGACGATGTCGATCATGCTGCAGATTCCGCTCTCCACGGCAATCGTACCCAGGGAGTAGTCGGCCATATAGCCGTTCACGGACAGGGAGTCCTCCGCATCCCGCAGCTCCACCGTCTGATCGGAGGTATTCTCCACCAGCAGGAGGATATGCATCTCGTCACTGTACTCAGACGGGTCGTCATAGGCACCCTTGGCGATGATGCGGACATCGTTGGCGCTGTAGACCTCGGTCCCGTCCTTATCCAGCGACGCATCTGCGCCGGGGATCTCTACGGTGACATTTGCAGGCTCTGCAAATTCTTTTCCATCCCCATCCCGGAAGGACATCGTCAGCCCGATTTTGCCGATCTCGCCGATTCCGTAGGTCTCGAAGAACTCCGGCTCAAACACAGATTCCAGCGCAACCGCCACGATTGCGGTGTTGCCGGGGTTGACGGTATCGTAGCTCCACGTAGAGCTGTAAACACGCAGCCCGTTGACGTCAATGTTCGTGGTGGCGGTGTACACGGTCTGCTCCGTGTCGTTTACCACTTCCAGCAGCAACATGGTCACATCCTCGTTATTGGTCAAAACAGCCTGGGATGCAATGGTCAGCCCGTTGCTCTCATAGACCGCCTCGTCGGAGAAATACGGCACGGAATACCCGAACTGCGCCTGGGCCTCCTTGCTGGCAATACTCTCTCTGTAGTAGAGCTTCTCATAGTCGTAGCCCTCCGCTGCGCTGGTCACAATGCTGCAGGGGCCGGTGTATACGTCCTTATTGCTGTCACCGCTGATATCGAACCCGATCTGAATGTCTGCAATTTCAAATATGCCGTAGGCCATGATGTCATCATAGCCGAACGAGACGGTCTCCTCGGCTTTATTCCCGGCCGTCACATCGCAGTTCAGGTACCCGTCGGAGATCATATAGCCATTCACGGCATTGCAGCTGTACCCCATCGAGCCGGAAATAAAGGTCAGGTCCTCGGTGGTGTTATTTTCAATGAGCAGCTTGACCTCGGCAGAGCTATTATGGTAGGTCAGCTCCGTGGCCGTAATCTTCACGCCGTTTTCGTCATAGATCACGGTCTCCCCGATGGTTGCATCCTTCTTAAACTCCCGGGTCTCATAGGTGGTATCTTCGTCGCCGCCGTCGGCGGTGCCGCCGTCATCCGTCGTGCTGCCGCAGGCCGCCAGAGAGAGGATGAGCAGCATACCCATCATTGTCAATAGGATCTTTTTCATTCCGGTTCCTCCTTTTCACATTGCAGCGGGATTTCCCCTTTTCCTGTGGAATATAGCTATTATATTCCATTTTCCGGCAGGAATCAACCGTCGGTTTTCCCGCAATTAAGTCCCAAAAACAGGTCTCCATAATCAGGCTCTCTTGACCGGTCCCAGCGGCTGCCGTATAATGTGACCACCGGAAAAAACAGGAAGGGAGTGCACACCATGTACGCAGCCGTATTCGAGATCAAGACCCGTTTTGGGAAGGAGAAATACCTCTTTGAGGGCACCTCTGCCGCCAACCTGCTGTCTCAGTTTGAGGAATATCAGGACCTGGAGTGCCTGGTCAGCATGGGCCAAATGCAGGAGAAGGGAAAGGGCCTGCAGGAGTTGAAGAAGCTGGAGGACCTGCTGGATAAGCGCGGGAGCTGCAACCTCTCCATGGCCGACCTGGAGCAGTTTGCCATCAAAATCAGCCTGGGCACCATCAAGTGCACCGGAACGGCAGAGGGTGAAGAGGCCATCCTGGCCCTGCGGAAGCGCCACCCGGACGCCATGTGATTCCGGCGCCCCGCAATATTTCCCAGTAAAACCGGCACCGAATGGGTGCCGGTTTTTCTTTTTGGTGGGTTATTCTGTCAGCCTTCCCCCGTCCGCCAAACCGGAAAGGCCCTCACTTTTTCGGTTTGTAACCGCAAAACTTTTCAATTCCAACCACTTTTGCGGTTTGTAACCGCAAAACTTTTATAATCTCCGTATTTTTGCGGGTATATCCCGACCTGCTGCCCACAAAAAAGCACCCTCACTTCTCCCGAATAGGAAAAAGCGAGGGTGCGCTTATGCGGTGGAGCGGTTATTTTTCTATGCCGGGGTAGTCCGTGATGCCCAGCTCGGCGGCAACCTGTTCCGCCAGGGCGGGGAGGGATTCGTCCCGGGGGTAGAGACAGCTGCAGCGCCGGACGTAGCCCTGCACCACGCTGTAATCCCCCTTTGCCTCCCCGAAGAGGATCCCGAGGGTCCCACGGGCCTCCTCCTCCGTCAGGTTCTCCTCATCCGGGCATTCGACAAACTGGACATTCAGGCCGTACCCCTCATCAAAGGGGCTGTAGGGCTCAAAATCCTCCACAAAGTCACCGTTCAGGGGCAGCTCATCCAGGTCGTCAGCGTCCCACTCGTCCAGTTCTTCCTCCGAAAGGTCCGTGAGGCCGAAAAACGCCAGGGCATGGGGGTCCCGCTCGTCGACCAGGTCGTTGAGTTCATCGGCGTCCATGGGCAGGACCCCGGTGCACTCCATAACGTACTCGTCTTCTTCGTCAAGGAGCTTTTCGATTTCCTCCTCCTCGATCTCTGAGTACGCCTCCTCAAGAATGTGCCGCAGTGCCGGTACCTCATTCAGAGGGAGCCGCAGCAGCTTCGCCCGTTCATAGGCCGCCTTTTCTTCGTCGTCAATAAAGGTATAACTATACCAATCGATCCAATCGCTGGCATCGAGTTTCCCGAAAATCACGCCGTAATGAATGTCAATGGAAGAAGACATCTGATACACCATCCTTTTGATCTGTCGTAGATTTGTTATGGGTCCATGGGTTTGATGGTTGACTCGATAAAGGCAATCTCCTCATCGGTCAACCCGTATTTCTCGTACAGTTCCGCATCTGTCCAGGGCTTGGAGAAGTCTTGAAGGGGAACATATTGAAAACTTGACTTTGAAATATGCTGAGTTGTCGCCACCTGAGCTACTAAAAAGCGGACGAACCGAGTTGTAAGGTATCTATACATACCCATAGCTTCTTGATTTGTTTCAAAGGTATCAACAACGATATAGGTTTCAGTACAAACTGTCCCAGGCTCTAATATCTCCAGTGTTGAGAAGATGCGACGTCTCCCATCTTTATCTGCTTGGCCAGCATGATCATAAGTCAAATACGACATTATCACTTTCCACTTATCAAT
>JABUSR010000088.1 GCA_021442645.1 Ruminiclostridium sp. | reverse complement strand
GAAACCGACTTCAGCTACGAGAGCATGGTGGAGCCGCTGTACTGCTCCCCCGTGGTAAAGCACGGAATCTGGCGTGCCCTGGTAATCGTGAAGGAACTGGAAAAGGTCCTGGGCCACGAGCCGGAGAGAGTCTTCGTGGAGATGGCCCGGGAGGATGGCGAGAAAAAGCGTACGGTCTCCCGACTGAACAGTCTGAAGGCACTCTACAAGGAATGCGGGAAAGAGGCTGAGGCGCTCGCGGCATTGCTTGAAACAAAGACCGAAGCCGACTTGCGTCAGAAAAAGCTCTACCTGTATTTCACACAGATGGGCAAGTGTATGTATAGCGGTGAACCCATTACACTCAGCGAACTCCTCGACCCCAACAAGTACGACATCGACCACATCTATCCGCGCTCCCTCACGAAGGACGACAGCTTGGAAAATCTTGTCCTGGTGAAACGGAACCGGAACCGGGAAAAGTCTGATGACTATCCGCTGCCTGAGAACTACCGACAGCGGGAACTGTGGCAGATGCTTCGCAAGTCCGGGCTGATTGGAAAAACCAAATACGACAGACTTATGGGCACCTCTCCCCTCACCGAGGACCAACTCTCCGGCTTCATTGCCCGCCAGCTTGTGGAGACCCGGCAATCCACCAAAGCCGTTGCCGAGGTCCTGCAGAAGCTCTATGGGAAAGATCGGATTGTGTTCGTAAAGGCGGGCAACGTGTCGGACTTCCGCCAGGCCAACGAACTGGTGAAGGTCCGTGAGCTAAATGACCTCCACCACGCTAAGGACGCCTACCTGAACATCGTGGTCGGCAATGTGTATCATACCAAGTTTACGACGGACCCGAGAAACTTCATACGGAACGCCGCCCCCCGCAGCTATAGCCTGACGAAGATGTACGACTTTGATGTGCGCCGGGGCGGCATTACCGCATGGACGGCAGGCGATTCCGGCTCCATTGCTGCCGTTCTGCGTACTATGTCCGGCAACCGTATTCTGTTCACAAGGTACGCCACTGAGTTCGGCGCTGAGTTCTATGACCAGATGCCCATGAAAAAGGGACACGGTCAGATTCCGAGAAAGGGCGGGGACCCGCGTTTTTCCGACCTTGAAAAGTATGGCGGCTACAACAACGATAAAACCGCCTATTTCTTCCTTGTTCGCCATATGGTAAAGGGGAAAGAAGCCAGGACCCTCGAATACGTCCCCGTTCGTCTGGCAGATAAGCTGCGCGGGGACAAATCCGCTCTGCTTGCCTATTGTTCGGAGGAACTTGGCCTGCAGAATTGTGAGCTTCTTATCCCCACCATAAAGCTCAATACACTGTTCAACATCAACGGCTTCCCCATGCACATTTCCGCCAGAACCAACAACAACATTACCTTTAAGGTAGCAGCGCAGCTTGTCCTGACAGAAGAGCAGACCGCCTACCTGAAAAAGGTCTGCCGATTTAACGACCGGGTCAAAGCAAAGTTGGCAACTGCCGTAACAGCAGGCGACAAAATAACGGCAGAGGAAAACATCTCCCTGTACAAAGTGCTTTTGGAAAAGCACGAAAAGACCGTTTACCGGAGCAGACCCGCCTCTCAAGTAAAGGTACTGCAAAACGGCATGGAGAAATTCGAGAATCTGAGTCTTGAGGACCAGTGCACTGCGCTGGGAAATATTCTTGTTCTGTTCAAGTGTGTCTTTGCCCGTGCAGATTTGAGTGCGATTGGTGGCTCCAAACAAGCGGGCACGGTGGGCCTAAACAAGAACTTGATGAGTGCTTCCTCTGCAAGAATCATTTTCCAATCTCCTACGGGCCTGTTTGAAACCTCCGTTGACCTGCTGGGGGCTTTCGGGGGATGAGTTGGAGAACGGTCTCCGTATCCGGCAGGGCAAAGCTGGATTTACGGTTGGACTATCTGGTTATTCGGCGGCAGGATGAAACGCTGAAGATTCACATCTCCGAAATATCCGTTCTCATCGTAGAGAGCACCTCTGTCTCTCTGACTGCCGCCCTGCTGAGCGAACTGATGCGCAGCAAGGTGAAAGTGATCTTTTGCGACGAGCAGCACAACCCCCAGTCCGAGCTCCTTGCATACCACGGCAGCCATGACTCCAGCCTGAAGATCCGGAACCAGGTGAAGTGGCGAGAAGAGATAAAAGGCCAGATATGGACCCGGATTATTCAGGAAAAAATTACCCAGCAGATGCTGCTTCTGAGAGAGGAAAACCTGCACCTCCAGGCAGACAAGCTCGCCGGGTATCTGGAACAGCTGGAGTACCGTGACGAGTCCAACCGGGAGGGGATGGCCTCCAAAGTGTATTTCAACGCTCTATTCGGCATGGACTTTAGTCGTCGGGAGGAGAGCGTTCAGAATGCTGCCCTCAACTACGGCTATAATGTCCTTCTGGCAATCGTAAACAGGGAAATCGCAGCAAACGGGTACCTGACCCAGCTGGGGCTGTTCCATGACAACATGTTTAACAGTTTTAACCTTGGCAGTGACCTGATGGAGCCCTTTCGCCCCCTTGTAGACCGAAAGGTTTGTGAGCTTGACCCGAAAAAGTTCGAGAAAGAGGAACGGGCCTATATCCTCGGCCTGTTGAGTGAACAGGTCAGCATTGCCGGGACGGAACAGTATCTGACAAATGCAATCAAGATTTATTGCAAGAGCGTGTTCAATGCCCTCGAAGCCGAGGACGTGGGACTGCTGAGGTTTTACCGGAAATGAGCTACAGGTTTATGAGAGTTCTTGTCTTCTTTGACCTTCCTACTGAGACTGCGGCCCACCGCCATTCGTACAATGTGTTCCGCCGTTTTCTGCTGCGCTCGGGCTTTTTCATGGTGCAGAAATCTGTGTATGCGAAGCTCGCCCTGAACACTACTACAGCAGAGGCCATAATGAAAAACGTGCGGGAGCACAGCCCTACGGAAGGCGTTGTTCAGATGCTTACGATCACTGAGAAGCAGTATGCACGCATCGAGTATGTCGTGGGAGAAAAAAACGGAGATGTGCTTGACACAACCGACAGGCTGGTGATATTGTGAGATTAATGCATCCGAACTTCAGTACTCCTATTGTGCTGAAAGAGGGGCTGGTAAATGTTTTGATTGCCGAGTCCCCTGAGATGTTTCGCGGTATCGTTCTCGATCTCACAGCCCAATGCGCCGGGCAGGAGGGGGACTTCGTACTCTCCCTTGCCTATACCCCTGTGCCGATTGCAAAGAATGCCGCCCTTCTGCGGGAGCCCCTGTTCCCCGACTTCAGTAGCAGGAGAATAGTCAACAGCTTTCTGTCCGGGCTGGAAAAGACAGCAGCAGGAGAAGCCCTGTACCTGGATACGTACACGATTCAGTCACAACTGGCGAGCTATTATGAAAAGCTGCTGTATGCGTTCGACGCACCACTGACGGTGGATGCCGACATTTCGATTTCAGCACTGTTGAAAGCCGCTAATCTTCGTGTTGACACGGTGGGGACCACGCCCCTCGAGCGGCTCAGCATGTGGATGGATGTTCACGCCTCTCTGGGCCTTGCATCCGTTTTTATATTTGTAAATCTGAAGAGCTGTTTTTCAACGCCTGAGTTGGAAACGCTCTACAGGGAAATAAAACTGAAAAAATACAGGGTGCTTCTGATAGAACCGACCCTGTACCCGGATTTGCGGAAAGAGGAGTGTACACTCCTC
>JABUSR010000101.1 GCA_021442645.1 Ruminiclostridium sp. | reverse complement strand
CTCTGCAGAGGCGATTAAAACAAGCCAATTCTTGTCTTGTTTTAATCGGATTTCAGTATGAAATAAACCCACAGACCGAAAAAGGAGGTTATTCAAATGCCGAGAAAACCCAAAGCATCCAAGGGCCTTGCCAGACCCATTTCCAAAACCGCTGCCCGCATGAGCAGGAAAGCCACTCTGTCTGCCGCTCAGTTAGAGAAGCTCGACGCTTACTGGCGCGCCTCCAACTACCTCACCGCCTGCCAGCTCTACCTGCTGGACAATCCTCTGCTGAAGGAACCCCTGAAGCCGGAACATATTAAGAAGAAAATCGTCGGCCACTGGGGTACCTGCCCCGGCCAGAACTTCATCTATACCCACCTGAACCGGGCCATCGTCAAGTACGACCTGGATATGATTTATCTCTCCGGCCCCGGCCACGGCGGCAACGCCATGGTAGCCCAAACCTATCTGGAGGGCTCCTACAGCGAGGTGTATCCTAACATCAGCCGGGATCTGGAGGGCATGCAGAAGCTCTTCAAGCAGTTCTCCTTCCCCGGCGGCATCCCCAGCCACGTGGCACCCGAAACCCCCGGCTCCATCCATGAGGGCGGCGAGCTGGGCTACTCCCTGGCCCACGCCTTCGGCGCCGTTTTTGATAACCCCGAGCTGATTGCCGCCTGCGTGGTGGGCGACGGCGAGGCCGAAACAGGCCCCCTTGCCACCGCCTGGCACTCCAACAAGTTCCTGAATCCCGTGGGAGACGGCGCTGTCCTGCCCATTCTTCACCTGAATGGCTTCAAAATCCACAACCCCACCATCCTCTCCCGCATGTCCCGTACTGAGCTGGAGAACCTCTTCCGCGGCTACGGCTGGGAGCCCCGCTTCGTAGAAGGCGCGGACCCCGCAGATATGCACCAGAAGATGGCCTCCGCCACGGACTGGGCCATCCGCGAAATCAAGCGTATCCAGGCCAACGCCCGGGCCACCGGCGACGATGCCCGCCCTGTCTGGCCCATGATCGTCCTTCGTGCTCCCAAGGGCTGGACCGGCCCCAAAGAAGTGGACGGAAACGTGATTGAGGGTTCCTTCCGGGCCCACCAGGTCCCCATCGATATGTCCAAACCGGAACACCTGGGCTTGCTGGAGACCTGGCTGAAAAGTTACCGCCCCGAGGAACTCTTCACCGACGACGGCAAGCTGATTCCCGAACTCCAGGCCCTGGCTCCCCAGGGAGACCGCCGCATGGGTGCCAATCCCCACGCCAACGGCGGTAAGCTCCTCCGTGACCTGAAGACCCCCGACTTCCGGGACTACGGCATTGAGATTCCCGCCCCCGGTGCTGTGGAGGCACAGGACATGCTGGTCCTCGGTTCCTATGTCCGTGATGTCATTAAAGAGAATGAGCCTTCCAAAAACTTCCGCGTCTTTGGCCCCGACGAGAGCAAGTCCAACCGCCTGACCCCCATGTTTGAGACCACCAACCGCGTCTGGAACATGGAGAACGGTGAGAACGACGAGTTCCTGGCCCACTCCGGCCGTGTCATGGACTCCATGCTCTCCGAACATATGTGTGAGGGCTGGCTGGAGGGCTACCTGCTCACCGGTCGTCACGGTTTCTTCAACAGCTACGAGGCCTTTATCCGCATCGTGGACTCCATGTTCGCCCAGCATGCCAAGTGGCTGAAGACCTGCAACGAACTGCCCTGGAGACAGGATATCGCCTCCCTGAACTACATCCTCTCCTCCAACGTCTGGCAGCAGGACCACAACGGCTTCACCCATCAGGATCCCGGCTTCCTGGACCATGTGTGCAACAAGAAGGCTGACGTCGTACGCCTCTATCTGCCCCCGGATGCAAACTCCACCCTGGCTGTCTTTGACCACTGCATTAAGGGCCGGAACTATGTCAACGTGATGGTCACCTCCAAGCACCCCAGACCCCAGTGGCTGACCATGGAGCAGGCTGTGAAGCACTGCACCCAGGGTATCGGCATTTGGCAGTGGGCCTCCAACGACCAAGGCGAAGAGCCCGACATCATCCTGGCCTGCTGCGGTGACACCCCCACCTTAGAGACCCTGGCTACCGTCACCATCATCCGCCACTACTTCCCCGATGTGAAGATGCGTGTCATCAACGTGGTGGATCTGATGCGCCTCCAGGCCGACACCCAGCACCCTCATGGTCTGTCTGACGAGAAATATGACATGCTGTTCACCAAGGATAAGCCCATCCTCTTCACCTTCCATGGCTACCCCTCCCTCATCCATGAGCTCACTTACCGCCGGAAGAACAAGGATTTGCATGTCCGGGGCTATATCGAAGAGGGCACCATCACCACGCCCTTTGACATGCGCGTGCTGAACAACCTGGACCGCTTCCATCTTGCTATGGATATCATCAACCTGCTGCCCGAAAAGTTGGGCAACCGGGCTGCCTTCCTGATTCAGGAACTCCAGGACAAGCTGGTGGAGCACAAGCAGTATATCGCCGAGTACGGCATCGACCTGCCTGAAATCCGCGACTGGAAGTGGAATGACGGCAAGGGAAGCTATCTCTGATAGAATGCTGGTTCCTTCGTTTTTTCCTGCAATTTAATGTATTTTTCCCCTTTCAAAAGGAAATTGTTCGAAAACTCCCTAAGCATAAGATAAGATTCCAAATGGGACCTGCCGCAAGGCAGGTCCCTACCATTTCTCTCTGTTTTATACGAAATTCTCACTTTCTTTTCTCTTCTTTTTGGTTTTCTATTTTCCGCTTGCCAATTGCTTTTTCTTTCATATCATGATAAACTTTGGTTGCAGTGTTGCAAAACTTATATCGTCCGATGATGTCTTTAGGATCGTCACTGAAACTGAAGGCGGAGGAATCTCTGGAGAATCTCATTGAGTTGAGTGCCGAAGGTGCAAGGTTTTGGGGTCCAAGACCGAATCTCTCAGGCAAAAAGACGGAGTGCCGCTTGTTCGCGCATTTTGGCAACCTTCTTCAGAGCCGCTGATGTTAATCCAGCCGGCTCTTTTTCATTCCTTGAGACGATACGTTCCCCTCGATTCAAACCAGACTCCGGAGTTGCAAGCCCCTCTCATACTCTCTCCGAAAGAGCGCCGGGACCCACGAACGCGCGGGTCCCGGTGTTCACCTTTAAAGAAAAACCGCCCTTCAGCCAGAGAGCACAGGCCAAAGGACGGTCAACGGTCCGCCGTAATGATTACCCAGAACAAGAACCCTGCGAAACGACTGCCCGGTCGTGAGGAGACCGAACGACTCGCTCAGGTTTTTTGACGGACGCAAAAAGGAGAGAAATGGAATCGGTCTCTCAGAGGAGACCCAAATCAGCGAATATAGCACCCGATGGCGCCGATGCGACACGCCTTTTACCGGCCCGCAGGAACGCCTGCAAACAAGCACCCGGCAGCCGGACGGGCCCATCACGTACCATCCGGACTGGCTATAGTATAGCATCGGGCCCCAGCTCTGTGAAGACAGATTATGCGATCGAGACTATAAGATATCCTAATATATCGATTTTGATAGAAGGATGTGATGTCCATGGACAACCGGAAGCTCCACGCCCTCATGACTACCCTCCGGGCAGGCAGCTTTAATAAGGCCGCCCAGGAACTCAACTGCACACAGTCCGCCGTAACACAGATGATGAACGCCCTGGAAAATGAGTTGGGGTGCAAGATCCTCTCCCGCAGCCACAGCGGGGTCACACTGACCCCTGTGGGGGAAAAACTCTAC